>JBJELS010000121.1:0-2656 GCA_051879275.1 Lachnospiraceae bacterium | reverse complement strand
CGCCATGGCTGAAAACATAAAGTCCGATTCCACATAGGGAATATCCGACGGTGTTCCCTGATACAGTCCCATTCCAAACCAGCTTCCGCTTCCAATGGCAAACAGCGACTGGGACATCTGATACCCTTCGTTATCGATTACCGTAAAAGGATCCAGAAAGGCCTGTACCCGTACCCGTACATGTCCGAAAAGCCGATAAGCCACCACAGAGGCCAGTGCGCCGGCAATAAGGCCTCCTCCGAAATAAGCATAATTTCCTGTGGCAATCAGCAGCACAAACAGATAACCCACAAAAAAGATTAAGGAGCTTCCCAAATCCCTTGAGGCCACCAGAATCAATACATGGATTCCCGCAAAAAGGGCAGATAAGGCAATTTGCCAGAAGCTTTTTGCCTTGTAGAGCATTGCCGCCACAAAAAAGGCAAAAATCAGTTTAACAAATTCAGAGGGCTGTAAAGTAATTCCTGCAACAGTATAGCTGATTTTTGAGCCCTGCGTTACCTGTCCCAGAATCAATACCACCGCCAGGGCCAGAATCCCCACCAGACCATATATCCATTTTAAATGCTTCAGTATCTTCAGCTTCTCCACCAGATAGGGAATAATCAGGGCCAGAATCAGTCCTACAACTACAATGAAAAACTGTTTTATCGCCTTCTGATAGTCCAGCCTGGTGAGCATGATAAAGCCGATACTCAAGAGCATGCACATATTATTTACAATCAGTTGATTCACCCTTGCATAAAGCATTCGGTATAAAACCATAGTGGAAAATAAGGCAATCTGCAAAAAAGCATAGAAAAACAGATATTCTATCTGACCTGTCTGCAGACACATACACAAATAAGCCAAAAACTGAAATAAAAAAAGTTCCACTCCCTGGCGGATAAAAACACCGTTTTTCCTGCTGTTTTCTTTTCTTCTTAAGGCAATGTAGCATTCCAGGGTATACAAAAGGATTAAAAAAGTGATTGCATACTTGGAAAGCTCAACAATATAGTAATACATGGGATTTTTATAATGCTCCTTTTTTATAATGCCCTGTGGTATATTCCTTCAGGAAAGAAAAATCGTACTTTTTTCCCGAAAGAAAGTCCTCATAAGTGTGAATGATCCGTTCAGTTTCCTCCTGTGATTCCGTGGTGAAATCCAAACGAAGATAACCTCCCGGCAGTAATTCAGTTTCTTCCAAATAACCATGAAGGGATAAGGGCACTGAATTATAAATGATATTATAGCAATAATCGCAGTTTACCTGAACCGGAAATTCAGCCTTATATCGATCCTTCAGCCTCTCTTCCATTGTCACCCCTTTATCACGGCAATGCAGCTTCGTTTTCCGTATACAGTTGGCCGTAACCATCATGGGAATGCGTCCATAGCACAGATAGGCAAAACCCTGATGCTTTAGTTCCTTCCATTCTCCTCTGTTGATTTCCAGGGGGGCGGTAAAAATAAGGCTTTTATTCTTCCAAAAATTCAGACTCTCCCGGTTCCAAAGGTAAAGATGATGATCCAGGGCCAATTCACCCCCATATCTTCTATGCATCAGGTAACCGTAGGTCTCCAGATTGGATATCATCATTCCGGTTGTAAAATCGGAAAATCGGCTTAACAGCTTATCGATCAGCCCATAGTCCTTCCTTCTTAACACCTCCGGCAGCCGAATCCATACCCGGCCTCCCTTTGAAGCAAATTCCCTGAGAGCTTCTTCTGTCTTATCCTGCTCATCCAAAAGAAGATGGGAGGAGACAAAAAGGAGATTCTCTGCCGAAGTCCTGCAGGCTGCGAGACATTGTTCCGGGCTGGAAAGGGTGAGAATCAGCCGTTTTTTTCTTTCTCCCTTTCTGCTGTCAATATCCTCTTTTAATCTGTCCGGCTCTTCCGATAGTTTAACAGCCGTTTTTTTGAGGGCCTCACTTCTTTCCTTCCTGACTTTTCCATTTACTTCCCTTTCCAGAAGGGAAAATGCATCTCTTCGGATTTCATTAAAGGCTTTAAGCGGAAGGAAGCAATCCTCCTCCATTGCTATCTCCAGCCTTTGGAAAATAAAGGGGGTATTGCCGGTCTTTTTCAGCTGTTTTTCCACATCCTCCCTGGATATGGGACGTTTTGAAGCCTGTTCCACCACTGCTCCCTTACAGGTGATTTGAATATCCTTATAAAACAAATTCAAGGTGAGCGGCTCCCCTTTTTTCACCTCTGCATTCCCCACAACCTCTGCCTTTAATTCCTGATCAATGTAACGGCCTTTTATTTCTTCTGCCAGTTGATCGTCCGTGCCCAAATATCCCGGCTTATCCATAGTCACCATCTCAGGAGAGTTTTGACGAAAATAGTAGCCCTCCTGAATCTCAGAACGAATATACAGCTTTTTAAGCTGCTCCCAATCTCCCGCTTCCACAGAAAGCTCACGGCAGCCTGTTTCGTAATAGAGATCGATATATTTGCGATAAATGGAGGTTACTCCGGCGGCATATTCAGGCCGTTTCATCCTTCCTTCAATTTTAAAGGAATCTATCCCTCCTTCAATCAACTGCGGCAGCAAATGAAGAGAGCACATATCCTTAAGGCTTAAAGGATATTCCTCCTTCTTCCCCTTCTGCTTTTTTTCCTCTTTCTCATGGGAAAGCTTCACCTCATAAGGCAGTCGACA
>JBJELS010000120.1:9042-12662 GCA_051879275.1 Lachnospiraceae bacterium | reverse complement strand
GCAATCTGTGCCGAAACAGCAATATACCTGGTCTGCTCTGTACGGTCAATGGCCTTTAACCCTTCCCTATCTTCGAAATCTGCCACCTGAGACAGTGCTACCTTCGTCTTTTTCCCATCCTTATCGGTGGTATCCAGCATAATTTCCTGAAGCTGCTGTCTGGTCATATTTCTGTCTTTTTCATTAATGACATATACGTCATATTCTTTAATATCTGTGGTTAAAATTGTACTGCTGGCAGGGCTGGCAAGCTTAGCATACAGCTGTGCGTATATCTGTCCCACCGTCAGGCCGTAATCCATAGCTTTCGCACGATCTACCAGAACCCGTACCTCACCGGTACTTTCCTCCATGCCGTCGGAAACCGCTGCAGTCCCCTCCACTGTACTGACTATGGCCGCCACTTCACCGGCTATGGCCTGCAAAGTATCCAGCTCTCTTCCCTTTACCTGAATGGTGATTCCGCTTCCGCTTAAAGAAGATATATCCATGGAGGAGGTCTGAATATCCAGCTCAACATTTTCCATATCTGCCAGCATACGTTCTATCTCTCCTGCCAGTTCCTGATTGCTCAGCTCCTTCTTTTCCTTTGTTGTCACATAGATTACGGTGGCATTGGTCGCTTCATTTCCTCCCACCATCGACATACCTGTGCTGCCCAGCATGGCTCCTATATTCTCTACGTCTTCAAGAGTCTCCAGACGTCTGATGATTTCATCCGTGGTTTCTGTGGTTTCCGTTAGGGGTGTATTCTTAGGAAGGGTTACATTAATAGTCAGCTGATTACTATCCATCTGGGGCATAAAGGAAGTTCCCTTGGAAACAGAAGCCACTGCACTAACCACCAGCAGAAGTACTACCCCTATCAGTATAAGAGGCTTAAGATTCAAGGCCTTATTCAATACCCATTCATAGCCTCTGGCCAGTCGGTCAAAAAAGCCTCCTTCCATAGGATTTTTGGTGCTGGTTAAAACCTTGGAGGCCATGGCCGGTACTACCGTAAGTGCCATCACCAGGCTGGCCAGCAGGGAATAGGCAATGGTAAGCCCCATATCCACAAACAGCTGTCTGCTAATTCCCTCCGTAAAAACGATAGGTGCAAATACACAGGCAGTGGTCAATGTGGAAGCCATGATTGCACCTGCTACCTCTCCGGCTCCCTGTACAGCCGCCTCTTTTATGGAAGCCCCTTCATTCCTTAATCGATAAATATTCTCAATTACTACAATGGAATTATCCACCAGCATACCGATTCCCAAAGCAAGTCCCGACAGGGAAATCACATTCAGAGTAACTCCGCTGAAGTACATACACACAATCGCCGTCACCAGACTGATGGGAATGGAGCAGGCAATAATAAAGGTAGGCTTTATATCCTTTAAAAAAATGATCAGAATGATTAAAGCCAGTCCAAAGCCGAAAAGAATATTTTCCAAAATAGAATCCATCACCAGATCAATATATATACCCTGATCCATCAGGTTAATCAGCGTAAGATTCTCCTTCTCCTCCATCAGCTCATTAAACTTATCCTTGATTCGGTTGGATACATCTCCCGTAGAATAATCGGTCTGCTTCTGCATGGAAAGAATCACACCGGGGCTTCCGTTTATGTTGGTGTAAATCTCACTGCTGTTATCCGTCATAAACACATCTGCCACATCGGATAGGGTGATAACCTCTACCCCTTCCATATTGACATTTAATATGGGCATGGCTGCCAGCTCTTCCACATTTTCCGGTTTTTCTCCTACTCGAACCAGGTACTCAATTCCCTCTTCCGTAATATAGCCGCCGGGCATGGAAAAGTTCTGGGCAGCCAACAGGGATTTTACCGTATCTACCGTTAAAACCCCGCTCATATCCGCATTCAGATACGCATCCGTTCTGGCTTCCTCCAGCTGCTTCTCGCCATCCTCTAACTGATTCTGTGCTTCTATAAGCTGCTCTTTTGCAGAATCGATCTGCTCATATCCGGCATCAATCTGCTCCTTACCGGCATCCAGCTGACTCTCCGCCGCCTCCAGCTGAGCCTGCCCATAGGCCAGCTGGGCATCTGCACTTCCGAAGCCTGCTGCTGCCTCGATTTCTCCTTTTGTTAAAGCCTCCAGAGCAGCCTCCAGCTCAGCTTTAGTTGTTTTCAGCTTTTCCAGTCCGGCCTTCGACTGCTCCAGTGAAGTAAATGCGGAGAGCCCTGCATTAATCTCCTTTTCTCTCTCGGAGAGCTTTATATTCAGCTCCCCCCATGTACCGCTTTTCCAGCTGTCATCCCCGAGAACTGCTGTCAGGGAATCGGCAAGGGAAGACCATTCACTTACGAATGTCTCCAAATGCGTAAGGTAAAGAGAGATATTTACCGAATCATCACCCGATCCCGGAATAACTGCCTCTAAGCCTGTCCGTATTGCGGCAACTGCTTCCTGAAGCTGCTTAATTCCCGCAGCGGCAGCCTGCAGTTCCGCCTTTGTAATCCCTGTCTCTGCGATTTCCTTTTCCATCAGAGGAATACTTACATTTAAGGCAGCAATATTGGCCTCCACCTGAGCCAGACCGTCTACCACCTGGGCATATTTATCTGCAAGCTCGGCCGTTGCCTGCTCCTTTTGAGAAGTCAGCTGAGCCTTTCCATCCTCCAGCTGAGCTTTTCCATCCTCCAGCTCCTGTCTGGATTCCTCTAATTTGCTTTGGGCATCCTGCAGCCCGGCAATACTGTCATCTAATTCCTTCCAGCCTTCTGCCAGTTCCGCCTTACCATCTGCCAGCTCCTGTCTGGCCTCCTCCATTTCAGAATCGATAGCGCCGAAAACCTTCTCATTGATAGCATCAATTTTATCCTGGCGGATTACCACATGAACACTTTCCTCCAAAAGACCGCTGGCGGAAGCAGAGGCTACTCCCTCTATACTCTCCAGCTCAGCAATCAGATAATTGTTGGTATAATCACTGATTTCGGCAGTAGTCATTCCCTCCATACCCACTGCTGCCACCATAACCGGAAGCATATTGGGGTTGAGCTTCATAATAATGGGATTTCCTACCGAATCATCCCAATAGCTCTTAAGCTGATCCAGATTTTCTCTGATTTCCAGAGAAACAGAATCCATATCTGCTGACTGTGCAAATTCCAAAATAACCATGGAATAATTCTCTGCCGAAACAGAGCTTATTCCCTCAATATTACTGACCGTTGCCATAGAAGCCTCTATAGGGCCTGTTACCACAGCCTCCACCGTTTCCGGGTTGGCTCCACCATAGGTGGTCATGACAATGACGTAGGGAAGGTTAATATTGGGCAGCAGGTCTGTAGTCATTTTGGTAAAGGACACTACCCCCAGAATAAGTACCAATACCACTGCTACCAAAACGGTATAGGGCTTTTTAACGCTGAATCTTGATATCATCTTTTCTCCTTGTGTTCCAGTCTATACTGTTAAAACTATCCTTTTAGTTTTCCGACTGACCAGTCGGACGGATAAGACGATTATAACTCCCTCTCCTTAAAAGTCAACGGATGAAAATCTTAAAAAAATATAAAAGCCGCCTTACGGCAGCTTGTTTTTAATCTTTATTTTTCCTCCAGCAGCCTGCGAAGCTTACTTTTGGTTCTCTGGAGTGCATTA
>JBJELS010000120.1:0-8942 GCA_051879275.1 Lachnospiraceae bacterium | reverse complement strand
TTATTTTTCCTCCAGCAGCCTGCGAAGCTTACTTTTGGTTCTCTGGAGTGCATTATCGGTGGACTTTTCATCCCTTCCCAGCACTTTGGCAATTTCCGTGTAAGTCATTCCCGTAATATGCAGATCCAGAACCTGCTTTTCCAGCTGGCTTAATTCTCCGGCTATGGCAGCCTCCAGCCACTCTATCCGCTCCTGCTCCAGAAACATTTCCTCCGGGTTTTGTCCTGCTGTACCTTCCAGCGCATTCATAAGCTCTTCTCCCTCCAGTCCCTCCTCCATATCCTTTTGGTGATGGCTGTAAAGAGAAATATAGGTATTTAAAGGAAAATGCTTTTTTCTTCCGGATGCCTGGACTGCAGTATACATTTGCCGGGAAATACATAAATCGGCAAAGGTAAAAAAACTCACATCCCTTCCCATATCATAGTCCCTCACGGCTTTAAACAGTCCAATCATTCCTTCCTGAATCAGATCATCCCGGTCTCCTCCTAATATAAACATGGAACCTGCTTTTTTTCTCACCAGATTCTTATATTTATCCAAAATATGGTCCATAATTCCTTCTTCACCATCACGATACCGAAGGATCAGCTCTTCGTCAGACACTTCTCTTTCCAATTTAAGCATTTCCACCCTCTTATTTAGCTAAACGCTGTCTTACAATTTCAAAACCAAGTACGCCGGCCGCCACAGAGGCATTCAAGGAATCAATATCCCCCTTCATTGGAATTGATGCTGCAAAATCACATTTTCCCCTGACCAGACGGCTTACTCCTTCGCCTTCATTTCCCACCACCAGACCAATAGGCCCGGTTAAATTCAGCTCATACATCCTCTCTCCGTCCATATCCCCACAGACGAACCAAAGGCCCTGCTTTTTCAGCTCTTCAATGGTTTTCGTCAGATTGGTCACCTTTGCCACCGGTGTATAGTTTAATGCTCCCGCAGAGGTACGGGCTACGGTAGCCGTTAATCCTACTGCCCGGTTTTTCGGAATGATTACCCCGTGAGCCCCCGCCAGATTAGCCGTACGGATAATGGCTCCCAGATTATGGGGATCTTCGATTCCGTCCAACAGAAACAAAAAAGGAGGCTCTCCCTTTTCCTCTGCCAGCTTAAGCATATCTTCAATCTCAGCATATTTGTAGGCCGCAACAAGGGCAATGACTCCCTGGTGCTTTCCCGTAGTCGAAAGCTGATCCAATCGCTCTCTGGTCACGTATTTTACCAGAATGTCCCTTTTTTTCGCCTCACGCTTCAAGGTCATCACAGGCCCGTCCTGACAGCCGTCCTGAAGATATAATTTATCAATGGTCTTTCCGGAACGCAATGCCTCAATGACCGCATTTCTTCCTTCTATTGCTGTTTCCTCTATTCCCATACTTCCTCCGCTTCAGATGATGATGTCCACCCGGGCAAGTCCCTCCCGGATCAGCTCAAGCATTCTTTCTTCCCGTCCGTCAAGATATAAATAACCCATCAATGCTTCCAGTCCCGTAGCCTTACGATAATCGGTTATGGAGGCATTTTTCGCAGAAGTCCCTGATTTGGCATTCCGTCCCCGCTTATACACGGCCAGCTCTTCTTCTGTCAAAATTCCCTCCAAAGCCTCACCCATCCGGGCCTGGGCGGCTGCCTTAACGATACTGCTTTTTCGCTTATGCAGTTCATGGGCCGGACGATTAGCCCTTTCCACCAAAAGGGTACGAATAATCAAGTCAAAGACTCCATCACCTACAAAAGCCAGATTTAAAGGACTGATTCTGCGAATATCCACATCCTCACAGACAAATTGCTGCTTTATCTTTTCTAAAAAAATCTTTTCTTCCATTACCAATATCTTTCAGCCTCTCAGGCTCTTTTCCACTTTACTCCCTCTCGGGTATCCTCCAAAAGAATCCCCTGCTCCAAAAGCTGATTACGGATTTCATCTGCCCGGGCAAAATTCTTTGCCTTTCTGGCCTCCTGGCGCTCCTGAATAAGTGCTTCAATCTCCTGATCCAGAATCTCTTTTTTGTTTTCCAGAATCAGTCCGCAAATGTCTGCCATCCGGATCAGCTGCCCGTACAGGGCATCCACATAGGCCTTGGAGCTATCCTCTGAAGCATTGGTATTGGAGAACTTTACCAGCTCAAAAATAGCCGCAATGGCATCCGCCGTATTGAAATCATCCTCCATGGCCTCTTCAAACTTCTGTAAAAAAACCTTTGCTTCCTCCAATGAGGCCGCTTCTGCTTCCGTCAGCTCCTTAAGGCTTACTTTTTCCTGAAGCTCATGAAGCTTCTCTGCTGCGGTTTTGATTCGTTCCAGGCCGTTTTTTGCCGCCTCCATCAAATCGGCAGAGAAATTCAGTGGACTTCTGTAGTGGGCAGAAAGCATGAAAAAGCGGAGCACCTGCAGATCATATTTTTCACTGATATCTCTTACGGTAAAAAAGTTTCCTGCAGATTTAGACATCTTCTTATTGTCAATATTTAAGAAAGCATTGTGCATCCAGTAGCGGGCAAAGGTCTTCCCATTGGCTGCCTCAGACTGAGCAATTTCATTCTCATGGTGAGGGAAAACCAAATCCTCACCGCCGGCATGAATGTCAATTTCCTCCCCCAGATATTTCTTACTCATCACGCTGCATTCAATATGCCAGCCGGGACGACCGTCACACCAGGGGGAATGCCAGGCCGGCTCTCCTGCTTTTCTGGGCTTCCACAGTACAAAATCCAGTGGATCTTCCTTCTGCTCCTCACCGGAAACCAGAAGGGAACGGTTTCCTCCCTGTAAATCATCCAGATTTTTGTGGGAAAGCTTGCCGTATTCCTTAAAGCTTCGGGTTCGGTAGTAAACTGTACCATCTTTTGCCGGATAGGCATAACGCTTTTTAATCAGGGTGGAAATCATATCCACCATTCCGTCAATTTCTTTGGTGGCCAATGGATGGGTGGTAGCCGGCTTAACATTTAAGCCCTCCATATCCTTTTTACATTCCTCAATGTAACGCTGGGAAATCACCTCAGACTCCACTCCCTCTTCCAGGGCTTTTTTGATGATTTTATCATCCACATCCGTAAAATTGGATACGAAATTTACCTCCAGCCCTTTGTATTCCATATAGCGTCTTACGGTATCAAAAACGATCATGGGCCGGGCATTTCCGATATGGATCAGGTTGTATACGGTAGGTCCGCAGACATACATTTTTACCTTCCCCTCTTCCAGAGGAATAAATTCTTCTTTTTGCTTGGTCAGCGTATTATAGATTTTCATGCTTTACCTCTCATTCTTTTTCCTTATTGTCCTTCCTGATTATCCTTCTGCTTACGTTTAAGCTGCCGAACTTCCTCTTCCAGCTCCAGCAGACGGTTGGTCAGTATACTGTCTGCATGCTGAAGATTGGTGATATCCTCTCTTACCGGATCCGGCAGAGCCTGATCCAGCGTTTCCTGAGGCAGTGTCATATGCCTGCGCTTCACCACACGCCCCGGCACACCTACCACAGTGGAGCCGGGCGGTACCTCTGACAGCACCACGCTGCCGGCACCTATCTTTGAATTATCTCCTATGGTAAAAGAACCCAGCACCTTAGCTCCTGCACTGACCATAACATTATTTCCCAGGGTGGGATGCCGTTTTCCCTGCTCCTTACCGGTTCCTCCAAGAGTTACTCCCTGATAAAGAGTACAGTTATCACCGATTATGGTCGTTTCTCCTATAATAACACCGTTTCCGTGATCGATAAACAGTCCCTTTCCAATCTGTGCCCCCGGATGAATCTCAATTCCGGTTTTTCTCACCCCTCTTTGAGAAATCCAACGGGCAAGGAAATAGTGCTTTTTTAAATACAGCCGATGGGCAATCCGGTAATGAAGCATCACCTTAAAGCTCGGGTATAAAAAGACCTCCCAGGGAGAGTGGATAGCTGCATCCCGCTCTCTGATCAGCTGAATTTCTTCACGAATATACTTAATAATTCCCATTTTCCCTCTCATTCTTTCACTGAAAAAAAACTTCGTCTCCTTATAGAGACGAAGTTATCCGCGGTTCCACTCTAATAGGGACAAAATGTCCCCTCTCCATTCCCTTAACGCGGGCTAAACGTATCCAGCTACTGGAGTTCACCGAATCAGCTCCCGAAGGCACTTCCATTCCCTTCCCGTGAAGAATGCTTCCAGCCGACGACATCCTCTCTCTGTCACCTTTCAGAAATGTACTTTTTCGTTCTCTGCTTTTATTTTCCTCATCCGCTTCATCCTTTTCCCAGCGGAAAATATCTTATATCTATTTTAGAATATGCAAATCTCCCGTTTTTGTCAATAGCAGCACACTAAACAATTTCATTGATAAACATTCCCTGTAACAGATAAGGTGTCAGCTCACTGACCGTCATTCTGACCTCTGCCGGTCTGCTTTCTTTCTGTCGGGTTACCCGGCTTCCATAGGGAGTAAGCTCCCACAGATATAGTCCCTCATTTTCCGCCAGAAGCGGATCATCAATATCAATAAGCACTGCTTTATTCTCAGGGCTTCTTACCAGCTTCATCATTTCCTCCAAATGAACGATTCTGGCCATAATAATAGGCTTCTTCTCTTCCTTCATTCGGATAAAGGGAAAGCTTCCGTCATCCCTTTCCAGCAATTCCTGCAGGGCAATTTCCTTTCCCTCTCTGGCATAAAGAAAAAAGCCCTGCAGCTTCCCATCTTTTTCCAGAAGAAAAATATCCCCGTTTTGTGCCTGCAATTCTTTCAGCTGCCGTTTATAATATTTTGCATTTCTTTTTACATAAATCTTATGCTTCTTTGCCAGCTGCTCATTGGCAAACTCAGCAAGCTGTTCACAAAGCCGGCAGGTCACTTCCTCACCCGTGCATCTGCCTGACATACTGTATAGTCTGCTTCCTGCCTTAAGGCTGCCGGATTCTTCTATGGACAGATGATTTACTTCCTCTTCCCCCTGCAGCAAAGCCGTTTCTGTTCCCATGATTGGCTCCAATACCCGAAGGGGAAACTCTTCTTCCCAAAAACTCCACTGGGGACGTTCATAAACATAAACAAAATCAAAGGGCTCATAAATAGCCGGATTGGCAGGCATTAAAAAAGTAAAGGGCAGCCTTTCTCTGTACATTTCCTCCATTGCCGTCATCAAAAGAGCCGTCATTCTCCCCTTATGACGATACTCCTCTCTTGTTGCCACCCCCACAATGTAGGAGATGGTTTTCAGTTTATCCTGAATCTGTACCGGATAGGGTGTACGAAAAAGCATGGCCTCATAGGGCTCCTCGCCGGCTACATAGGCAATATTCCCTGCCGCCTTATTTTCATAATAATAGTCCACAAATTCAGGAGAATCCTCCTGAAATACCCCTTCCCATAAATTCCTGGTGTTCTTGCAGGCCTCTCCTGTCAATCGCCTTACTTCCATTATTCACTGCTTCCTTTCTGTGCCTATGGTCTGCAGCAGCCCCCGCAGCCTTCGCAGCCGGAGGCCTGTGGATTTTCATCAAACAGTCTGGTAGGACTGTTTAACAGGCAGATGGCCTGGGCCGAAATTCCGGCTCCTTCTCCGGTAAAGCCCATCCCTTCCTCTGTAGTTGCCTTGACATTTACCTGCTCAATACTGATATTCAAGGCTCCTGCAATATTGGCCCTCATATCGTCAATATAGGGGCGCATCTTCGGAGCCTGGGCAATAATCGTTGCATCAATATTTTCAATAAATAACATCTGCTCCTCTACCATTTCCCCTACGGCTTTTAAAAGCTTCAGGCTGTCTGCTCCCTTCCATTTTTCCTCTGTGTCCGGAAAATGCCTGCCAATGTCCCCCAGAGCCGCTGCTCCCAAAAGAGCATCGGAGATGGCATGAAGCAGCACATCTGCATCGGAATGGCCCAACAGCCCCTTCTCATAAGGGATATCCACACCGCCGATAATCAGCCTGCGTCCTTCCACCAACCTGTGTACATCATATCCCATTCCAACTCTCATATCCTTCCTCCTGCTATTTCCATACCACTCTTCAGGTGGGTGGTGTCCACTCCAAAAGAAGGTATCTCCCACTGATTTCTTTTTTCTTTTTTCCAGTAGGGGTTAAAAAAATGAGGTTCCCTACTGACTCACTTCTTTTTTTAAGCAGTAGGGGTAAAAACACAATTTTATCCCCACTGGTTTATTGCTTCTGCTTATCAGTGGGGTAATTTTTCCCTTACCAGCCCTACTGATTCCTATTTTACCACCATAAGTAGGGAAATTATCCTCTTTTAGTCCCTACCTGACAGCGAATTTAGTCCTGCAGTCGGGTAAGACCCTTTTTTCTCACCCTACTAAATATTAAAAATAGTGATATAGTAGGGCTATTCCACTCTCCACTGCTGTTTCTGGGACTTATTGTAGCCCAGTGGAAGACTTTTGTAAAGAATCCGAAGGAGAAAGTGGGGATTATTTCCTGAAACAGCTAGAAATCTCCGGCTTGACAAGCAGACGGTTCAGGCACTAAGCTAGGAGAAAAAGGAGGTTATATTATGTCTATGATTCCCAATGACCCTGTAATGTTAGTTTCCTTTCTCAATTTAAAGTTAAGAGATTATTATGCTTCTTTTGACGCTCTTTGTGAAGATTTAGAGCTGGATAAGGAAGAAATTGAGAAGAAACTGGATACCATTGACTATCACTATAAACCGGAGCAGAATCAGTTTCTTTAGTTTCCTGTTTCCATAGGATTTACTTTGTCCTCTTTGATAATAGTATGTACGTATTCTTCCATTTCCGGAGTTGCCGGAATTGGACATATTTTAAAGGCAGCTTGTGCCGAACACAAGCTGCCTCATTTTTTTGCTTTACCCTGCTGTTGCCTTAAGCTTGTGGCTGTTCTCATCCACATCTATCAGGATTTTGTCCTTGGCGGCCACCTTATCCTCCAGAATCAACCGAGCTGCCAGTGTCTCTACATTTCTCTGAACATAACGCTTTAAGGGACGGGCACCGTAAATCGGGTCATAGCCCTCTTCCACGATTAACGCCTCTGCCGCAGGAGTAACCTCAATAGCTACCTCCCGATCTGCAAGCCGCTCATTTAATTCATCCACGATCAAATGGATAATATGGCCAATATCCCGGCGGGTCAAGGGCTTAAAGAGAATCGTTTCATCCAGACGATTTAAAAATTCCGGTCTGAAATGCATCCGAAGCTCATTCATCACTGCCTCCCTTGCCGATTCCTCAATACTTCCATCTTCACGAATACCATCCAACAGATACTGTGCTCCGATATTGGAGGTCATAATCAGAATGGTATTCTTAAAATCCACGGTTCTTCCCTGGGAATCGGTAATCCGTCCATCATCCAGCACCTGTAAAAGTACATTAAATACGTCCGGGTGAGCCTTTTCAATTTCATCAAACAGAACCACTGCATAGGGCTTTCTGCGAACAGCTTCCGTCAGCTGTCCCCCCTCCTCATAGCCTACATAGCCGGGAGGTGCTCCGATCAGCCTTGCCACAGAGTGCTTCTCCATATACTCACTCATGTCAATACGAACCATATTGCTTTCGTCATCAAACAAAGCTGCTGCCAAGGCCTTAGCCAGCTCCGTTTTACCTACACCGGTAGGCCCTAAAAACAGGAAGGAACCTATGGGCTTTGCCGGGTCTTTGATACCTGCCTTAGAGCGAATGATGGCTTCCGTTACCAGATTTACCCCCTCCTCCTGTCCGATTACCCGTTTATGCAGTTCCTCATCCAGGTGAAGCGTCTTATTTCGCTCACTCTCCGTCAGTTTTGCCACCGGAATGCCGGTCCATCGGGATACTATCTTTCCGATTTCCTCCTCCGATACACTCTCATGTACCAGACCCGGCTCCTGACTTTTTACCTTTTCTTCTTCAATTTCCAGCTGTTTTTTCAACTCCGGCAATTTACCGTAGCTAAGCTCTGCTGCCTTCTCATAATCTCCTTCACGCTGGGCAATCTGAATCTGGCTGTTCATGGTTTCAATTTCTTCCCGCAAATGGGACAGCCTTTCTACCGAAGCCTTTTCATTTTCCCACTGGGCAGTTCGATTATTCAGCTCTTCCTTCAATTCAGCAAGCTCCCTCTGAATATGCTCCAGACGTTCCTTGCTGAGTCTGTCTTCTTCTTTTTTCAAAGCAGCTTCTTCAATTTCCATCTGCATTACCCGCCGACGAAGCTCATCCAACTCCGTTGGCATGGAATCCAGCTCCGTTTTAATCAGGGCACAGGCCTCATCTACAAGATCGATAGCCTTGTCCGGCAAAAAACGGTCTGAAATATAGCGGTTGGACAGTACAGCGGCACTGACCAGAGCGTTGTCCAGAATCTTTACCCCGTGATAAACCTCATAACGTTCCTTCAAGCCACGGAGAATGGATATGGTATCCTCCACCGTAGGCTCATCCACCATTACCGGCTGGAATCTTCGCTCCAGTGCCGCATCCTTTTCAATATACTGACGATATTCGTCCAGGGTAGTGGCACCAATGCAATGAAGTTCTCCTCTGGCCAGCATGGGCTTTAACATGTTTCCTGCATCCAGAGCTCCATCGGTCTTTCCGGCCCCTACAATGGTATGGAGCTCATCGATAAAGAGGATAATCTGCCCGTTACTGCTTTTTACCTCCTCCAAAACAGCCTTCAGACGCTCTTCAAATTCTCCCCTATACTTAGCCCCGGCAACCAGTGCTCCCATATCCAGAGCAAAAATCCGCTTATCCTTAAGTCCTCCCGGCACATCTCCTCTGACAATCCGCTGAGCCAGGCCTTCCACCACTGCCGTCTTACCTACCCCCGGCTCCCCGATTAGTACCGGATTATTCTTGGTTTTTCTGGATAGAATCCGAATCACGTTACGAATCTCATGGTCACGTCCGATAACCGGATCCAGCTTTTCATTTCTTGCCTTTTCCACCAAATCCTGTCCGTATTTCTCCAGCGTATC
>JBJELS010000119.1:0-2659 GCA_051879275.1 Lachnospiraceae bacterium | reverse complement strand
CGGATTTTAAGGTGTTTCCGACTGCTGTAGGATTCTTTTCATCCGGCACCATATTCATGGTGGCACTAAGAGAAGCTGAGTAGATATCCCGTTCATAGACATATTCACCCTCATCTTCCCATTTACCATTATCGATCCAACCGGTATGCGTAGAGGAACAATCCTCCGGACAATCCTCTTTATGCTCACCATTATCCTGTTCCCAATTCGGTTTCCATACCCAGTCTTCTTCCCACCAGCACCGCCATACACTCCAGGTTAAGCTGGTCACGTTCTGCCCTGTGGGTAAACCAGGTCTGGTATACCCATCATTTCGATCATCTGCCATGGGGTCCGGAGGAGGATTCTCATCCAAATCCACCACATTCGCCCGAATGGTAGTGGTACTTAGTCTCCCCCGATTGGTGGAAATGGTAATGGTAATCTCACAAGGCTCAGAAGGGGTATGCCATTTGACCCATACTACCTGGCTTCCATTTTTGGGCACCACTACTCCCGTCATCTGATAGCTTTTTCCTCCCATGGTAAAGGTTATGGTAGCCCTGTTTTTATTGTTAATCTCTTCTGTCGTGGTTAAAGTCGTGGAAGTGATCACATCTGTGTCTACCCGATACGTCACGTCATACTCTGTCTCTGTAGGTGGGGCCTCTTTATAGCTGATAATCCCAATTCCCAGCATCTGGATGATTTCCTCGGTAGTTCGTTTCGTGTTCTTTGGCCCCGTATAAGCCGAAAACCCAAGATCATCCTTTTCCAAAAATAAAGACAGGGGAAGATTGGTTAATACCAGAGAAGGGAAATGGGCTCCCAAGCCTCCCCCGGTGATCTGGTTATACAATCCTGCCTCTGTAGCCGTCATGGCAAAATAGACATTTTCATAAATCAAATAGACTACCGGCTCAATAATCATTTTATAGGAGCCATTGGTCATGATTTCCATATCCATACCCACTTTTTCCGCCACCATGGATGCCGCCCCTTCCGAACAAAAATATCGCTTAATCTGTTCAATACTGGCCTTACTGCTATTGGTGGAAATAATCTGGGGAATGGGATTATCCGGTTTATAACAAACATAATCAGATATCCGTGGCGTAATGGCAGCTCCGTTTCGATACTGCAGCTTGCTGACCAATCCAAAATGGATCATAGCCCCTGTTATCTTCGATAAATCCCGGTTGGAAAAATCCACCGGTCCTCCCACTACTGTACCGGATTTAGTCTCTACTACCGTTATTCGCACACCCTGATGTCCATTGGTGGGCCAGTTATATGCCTTTGATCCCTGGTTTAAGCTGCCTCCTCCACCATCCACATTTCCGCTTCCGGCAGCGTGAGCCGGAAAGGTAAAGTAGAGAAAGAACACCATAACAAACAAAAGAGAAATGTTTATTTTCTTCAATTTCTCCCTCCTTTTCAATCGAAAAAAAGAGCATGGCTTTCACCATACTCTCTTTTTTAGTTAAGTTACATATCTCCGATTTGTTTATTCCAATCTCCTGCGGATTCTGCCGGAAGGCTTCTAGGTGGTCCCGGAGAATCCATATAGCCAAAGCCGGGAACATAAATCTGACCGTTCTCATTGGTACTTCCCCCTGTGGGTTCTTCTGGCTTTTCTTTTGGCTCTACCACCTCCGGGGCATACTGGGGTGGTTTGGCCGGATTTTCTTCCACTTCTGTATCTGAAAGCTTCGGCTTCTCCTCCGGTGCCTTTGCTTCCTTCTCTGTCTGTGGTTTTCCTGCATCTGCCCCTTCTTCATCTGCACTGGTCTGCGTCTCTAAGCTTTCTGTCATTTCGTCATGAGTCACTGTTTCGGTTTCCGGTACTTCTTTTTCTTTATCCGAAAGGGAAATCTCTGGTACGGCCACCTCTGTCTGTACCGGCTTCTCCTCCGCAAACTCCTTCTCAGGTGTGGAAGGAAGGTTTTTTTGATACAGATAAAAACCCAATCCTCCTGCAAGGCATAGAGCCACCAGGGAAAGCGTCATTATAACCAGTTTCTTTTTCTTTTCATATTCATTTTTCATCTAAAAGACCTCACTTTCCATAAATCTTCTTTACGGCAAATGCTGTCCTACTTTTATCCAACTTCATCATACAACAGATCATTCCTCTGTGTCCAGGTTATCTTTTTGTGTGTTCTGAAATTTCTGATTATGGTAGGTAGTAAGTTCAATCTAACATGAATCCATTGGTTTTGTCCATTGTTTTCTTTGCTTAAAACTTTGGCATATAGGCAGCTTTTGTCTGTATCGTCATTTCTACTGGTGGCAAAGACTGCCACCCAAAAGACAGGGGTATCTCCAATTTAATGGAAACATCCCCTTCAAAATTCTGGCTGGCATTTCCCGGGGCAAAGGGAGCATTTCGGATAGATACCTGTAGATGACTTAACCGATATTCATATCCATCTATCTGCCACTTGACATGGTAATCTCCATCTGACCCAGTTCCCAGCACACGGTCAAGCTGGGTATACACATCCCCATAATCCAGGGTTTCTTCCCAAGCCTCTCCGGTCATAAAGTAACCTCCGCTATACCCTTCCCGCAATCCATCATATACCTCATTGTAATTGGTGGTGGTTACGGAAATTACCGCCTCCTGCAAGGCATTTCTCACTCCATAGGCAATAATGGACAGGCGGAAAAATTCTGC
>JBJELS010000118.1:0-12823 GCA_051879275.1 Lachnospiraceae bacterium | reverse complement strand
TGCCTCGTCTCATCCTCTGTAAATCCGTTATTAGACAAAATTCTGCATTCCGGTATTTTCCCCTCAGCAGCACGGCTTCCATCCGTAAAGGATACGAAAGCATATCTTTCTCCATCCTTTGCACAGACTGCCGATACCGTCATCTTCAATTCCTCTTCCATAAATACACCTGTCTGTCTTACTGATTAGTAGACATTCTTATTCTTTTCTTCCAATATTGCCTGATAAAGTCGATTTTTTATAGTATAACGGATTTTCAGCCAAATTACAATCTATCCTGATATGCCTGAAGAATCCCAATCCTTACACCATCTTCTTTTCACTTTTTATTTCACCTGCCAGTTCAAATCCCTTCTTTGCCGCAATCACGGCAATAAATTCATTGATCACAGCCGCGGCAGCGATTGTCCCTTGTACAATTTGTACTATCTGCGGTACTGATGATAGGGTGGAGCAGATAATGCCCGTAAATACAAGCGACACTCCGGAATGGGGAAGGAGGGCCAAACCAAGATATTTTCTTACCGTATCCGGCATATGGGTAATTTTCGCTCCCGCCATTGCCCCAAAATATTTTCCAAAGGCCCGTGCAAGGATATAGATAAAGGTATATATCCCGGCGCCAAGAATCAAATGGTAGTTCAGAGGAGCGCCCAGATCAACGATGGCAGCCAGAAGAGAAATCCCCAGAATAGGAGAAAAATATTTTGAAATTTCCTCCAGTCGCTCCGGTGTTACCATATTGGAAAATACTGCCGCAAAGGAAACGCCCATAAGCATATAATTCAGCGTGATTCCGGAAAGCAGGAAGGTATTAATAGCCCAGCCCATCACCATGGTTACCGTAATTCCCAAAAGCAGTACTACAAGAGTTGAAGCCTTTTTATGGAATCTTTTCAGCAAAAGACCGGTTGGATAGCCGATAAGACTGCCGATAATCACCGGTAGAAAAATCATTACAGGAATCATATAAAGAGGAACTACACCTCCCGAAACCTGCCTTGCTATCAGGGAATTGACGGTAAAAAAGACTGCAATTCCTACTACATCGTCCAATATGGTCATGGGAAGAAGGGTGTCCGTCACCGGACCCTTCGCCTGAAACTCATTGACAATAGACAATGCGGGAGCCGGTGCTGTAGCAAGGGCAATGCCCCCAAATACAAAGGCAAGGTAAATCGGAACATCTGCATAAGAAAAAATCAATCCAAAGGCGAGGCTTACTACTGCAAAGGTTCCCAGGGATTGTGTCAAAGTGGTGACCACCAGAGCTTTGCCATAGCTTTTCAGTTTCTTCCAGATCAGCTCCGATCCCAGCATTACCCCGAAGGCACATTGCATCCACATGATAATGGTTTTATACCAGTCGGCCTCTAAAATCTTTTGGGGCATTAATCCAATGGCATGAGGCCCTAACAGCATTCCCACAATCAGCCAGCCCAAAATGGAGGGCATTTTAATTTTGGTCATCAATTTCCCGGCTAAAAATGCAATGGCAAGAGTGATCACCCAACACAATATATCGTATAACACCTTATCTTTCTCCTTCTTTTTAAATCATTCCCGACAGTACCTTCTCAATGGTGTCAATCAGCCTATCCTTTTGGAAGGGCTTCAAAATATATCCTGCCGGCTTAAGTCCCAATATGGCAATAATATCCTTTTTGTCCGCAATGCTGGTAAGAAAAACTACCGGGATTTCCTTTAGCTCCTCATCAGCCCGAATTTCCTCCAATGTTCTTTTCCCATCCCACTGGGGCATTTCATAATCCAGTAAAATCAAATCCGGCAGCTCCTTTTTGGCTTGCTTCAATGCCATTTCTCCTGATGTGGCCACGCGGATATCATAATCCTTCTCCAGAATGGATTTTACATTTCTAAGCAGTATTCCACTGTCGTCCACAGCTAAAATCGTTTTTCTGCTTCTCCCTGAAGGCTTCGGAACATAATAAGCTTTCTGAGGTATTTTAATCTTTAGTATTTCCTGACATTTTTTTAATAATTCAGATGAGGTAATGGGCCTTACCAGGCAATTAAACTGTTCTCCTCCGATATACTGCCGACAGCTGTTCAGCTCCTCCGCAGTCCCTAACAGCAAAACAGGCAGGTTGGGATTTTCTCTGTGATAATACTCAAAAACTCCTTTGTCTATCTCGTTTCCCAAAAGACAGATAACCACCATATCCGGTTGGTGAATCCTGGTCATTCCCTGTACTACTTCCAAAGAATCCGCACATATTTCTGTACGAAAGCTTCCTGAAAGATGATTATTTACGCTGCTCACCGTCTGATTTAATTCCCCTACTAAAAGTACTTTCTTCATCGTTCTTCTCCTTTATCACTGATTCTGTAAACTCTCGATTATTTTCTCTGCCTGTTCCACATCCAGATTGGTGATCAGCACACTCAATCGTTCTATGTCAGACTGTATTTGCTCCGGATAGGAAAATTCCTCCAGTTTCTCCATCAGCTGATCCATCAGATCGATATCCATTTCCTCCAAAGCCTCTTTAAGCTGCTGTAAATAGCCTTGAATCCGCTCTGTATTATCTGCCATATCTTCAGTTCGTCCTGCTGCCCTGTCCTTTTTATCCGCACCCACAAGGAGTGCCAGTTTTTCCCGACAGCTTCTCCATTCCTCCAAAAAGATTCCATGTAGGGCATCGATTCTTTCAAGCTTACCTTCTCTTGCTGCATTTTCCAGTATTTTTGCCATTCCTCCCAGAGTAAGTGCTCCAATCAGGTTCGCCGAGCTTTTCATGGAATGTACCTTTATCCTGTACTGCTCCAGCATTTTCTCATTTTCTTTGCTTTCCCGATAAAACTGTTCTAACAGTTCTGCCTCTGCTTCAATGGTTTTGTAAAAATCCTTTACCGTGCTTAGCAGCAGTTCCTTGTCCGGAAGGTGTATGAATCCATAGGCCCAGTCTATCCCATCAATTATAGGCAGCTCTTCATCCCCCGGTACTGAAGAGGTAAAATATTCCTGCTTTTCTTCCCTTTGTTCCGATTCCCTTATTTCATCCTCTCTTGTATCAAAATGCAGAAGCTCTCGGGGAAGAAGTCTTAAAATCATCTGCTCCAGCTTATCCGGATTTACCGGTTTGGAGAGGAATGCATCAAAGCCTTCTGCCAAATACATTTCTTTAGCTCCGGTTATGGCATTGGCCGTCAGAGCAACCACGGGGGCCTGTGATGACTGATTATCCTCAAGTGTCTTTAATCTGTGAAGGGTTTCGATTCCATCCATTTCCGGCATCATATGGTCAAGAAAAATCAAATCATATTGATTCTTTCTTACCATATCCAGACAGGTCTTCCCACTATATGCCACATCCACATTGACTCTGGTATATTTTAAAAGATTGACCAATACCTTCAGATTGGTATAATTATCGTCCACCACCAGAATCTTAGCCTCCGGTGCAGTAAAGGCAGACATATAGGAGTAGTCTGCCGCCTGCTGGCTAAGCCGTTTTTCAAGACTGCCGACAGGAGTAGAGTCTACAATCTGCTGTTCAAGGCTGAAGTAGAATCTGGAGCCTTTTCCATAGGTACTTTCCACCTCCAGCTTACTTCTCATCAGCTGGAGCAGCTGGGCAGTGATACTGATTCCAAGTCCGGTTCCTTCAATATTCCGGTTTCTTTTTTCCTCCAGACGTTCAAATTCCTGAAAAAGCTTTCCGATATCCTCCTCTTTAATCCCGATTCCTGTATCTTCAACCGAAAAATCCAATATAACCCTTCGGCCCTCCACCTGTCCTGTAATGCTTAAGGTTATACTTCCCTTCTGGGTATACTTTACCGCATTATTCAATAAATTAACCAGCACCTGGCGAATACGCACATCATCTCCCAGCAGCTTGAAGGGAAGCTGTTCGTCCACCTTAATCTTTAGCTCCAGTCGCTTATCCTTTGCCTTCTCCTTAATCATATTTGAAATATCATGGATTAGACTGCTCAGGTCATACTCTGCCGTAATAATTTCCAGCTTTCCTGATTCGATTTTGGAAAAATCCAGTATATCATTAATCAGAGCAAGCAGACTCTGCCCCGCATTCTGAATGTCCAGGGCGTACTCTTTAATCTGTAAATCTGTGGATTCCCGCAAAATCATGGTATCCATACCCAATATGGCATGAATCGGCGTTCGTATCTCGTGAGACATATGTGCCAGAAACCTTCCTTTGGCTGCATCTGCATCCATGGCCTCCTGTCTGGCCTCTTCAGCCAGCTTATTGGCGGTCTCAAGCTGCTGGTTTTTTAATTCTACCGACTCCATTTCCCGCTGTAAAAGCCGGGCATTTTCTTCGATTTTTCTTGTATATCCTGTGGTCATCTGATTCATGTGCTGATACAACATGATTATACTGAAGCAGGCCGTCCCCAAACGACTGAATTTTCCCATATCACCGATGGTCGCCATGTACATTCTGGCAATATCCGCCGTTCCCCCCAGTCCCATGAAAAGAAGGGCCAGCATACCTATTTTGATGCTTCTGTCCGGGTTGGTTTTTAAGGTATCCCAATAACATTTGGCCACCATAATAAAGGTAAGGGCAATCAGCGCATGGGAAAAAACAGACATTTCTAAAAAATCCACCAGATTAGATAACTGCAACGGAAGCTGAATGGCAATATTCAGACTGGTCAGTCCAAGCAACAGCCTCCAGCGCTTCCGATATTCCCCGAGAATACCGTTGCTGTAATAGAGGGCAATGAAAAAGGGAATCAGCATAAGGCAGAGAAAGACCAAAACGGAATACAGCGTCTGATTCCCATAGAAGATATTCATGGTCTTAGTTTCAATAAAGTAATAAATTGCCGCTACAATACAATAAGCGCTCAGATACTGCATTCCTTCGGTACTTTGGTGAGACAGCCTTTGAATCATAAAAAGGATAAAGAAAATAACTCCGCAGATAATGATTGCTACATTGCATATAATATTAAAAATATTTTTTTGCAAAAGCTGAAGAATCAATACATCCCGGTTTCCAACGGAAATTGTGCTGATTTTTGCTCCGTAATCCTTATAGGGGGAAATCATTTCGATTTCCACATGACCCTCTCTGAGATTATAGGGTATATCCACAAAATTGACTACACTTCCCGGAGTGTGCCCAAAGGCTCTCTCATCCTCCATTCCAAATTCATAAACCACTTCTCCATCCATACGGACTCTTAAGGCTTTATCAGCAGATAAAAAGGCAAGCGTTTTTCCAAAATACTCCGGCGGAATTGTATTTTCCATTACCAGAGTTTCTTCTGCCGTACTTTCTCCCATATAGGGCAGCTTATCCAGGATAATGCTTTCTCCATCCTCTCCGGTCAACACCCAGCCGCTGTTAAATTCATCCACCTTTCCTTTGGAAAGAGTCATATCGTCTACTTTAAATCCCAGAGCAACAAAAAGCAGAAGAAGCAAATCAAAAGCCAGAGTAAAACACACAATTTTTTTAAAACAGCTCATTCCTATCTCCCCTATAAAATGTACAAATTATTACGTCAATAGCCTCAAATCTTTCCTGACTATTCATTATACCATAGCTTCCTATAGCTTCACCAGTCTTACTCACACTTGCCTATCCATGCCCGGACAAATTTCTCTACTTCCTCTTTATCGGGAATTGCCGGAATCCCACCTCGCCTTCTCACACACAGGCTGGCCATTGCATTTCCATATCGGGCACATTCAAGCAGCTCCGACCAATCCATAGCTTCAATCTTCTTCTCTCTCCTTAGTAATTGACTTAAAAAACCTCCCCAGAAGGAATCTCCGGCTCCGGTTGTATCCACCACCCGGGAAGGTAAAGCCGGCACTTGTCCTTTTCCGGTTCCTGTTAAAATGAATACGCCCTCTCCCCCTAAGGTTACGGCAACCAGCTTAGGCCCCATGGCCAGTAACTCTTCTGCCCCTTCCCGATAGTCCTCTGTTCCTGTGAGAAGAAGGCATTCTTCATCCGACACCTTCATTACATCCACAGCTTTGATGGGAGACTTCATCCTGTCGATTGCCTGAACCGGATTATCCCAAAGGGATTTTCTGTAGTTGGGGTCATAAGAGATCAACGCCCCGGCTTCTTTTGCCAGTCGAACCGCTTCCAGAGTGGCGCTCCTTGAAGGTTCATTGGTTAAGGACAGAGATCCAAAATGGAATATTTTACAGCTTTTTAATAGCTCTCTGTCCAGCTCAGAAGCTTTAAGCTGAGTATCCGCTCCCGGTTTTCTTGAAAAGGAAAACTGACGCTCTCCTTTTTCATCAATAGCCACAAAGGCAAGAGTAGTGAAATAGTCACTGTCCTCAAGAACATAATCCGCACATATGCCTTCCGCCTGCAGGGTTCTTTTCAGAAAACTTCCGTGCATATCCTTTCCCACCTTTCCTATAAGGGCAGTCTTATACCCCATATGACTGGCTGCCGTGAGAAGATTTGCAGGGGCTCCTCCCGGATTCTGTTCAAAAAGCCGCATTCCACTTTCACTTTTCCCCGCCTGTGTAAAATCAACCAGTAATTCTCCTAAGGCTACGATATCCATTTCTTTTTTCATTTTCCACCCTCCTACTGATGCAGTAATCTGTCTGTAATCAGACAGCTACTACTGTCATTATTTTCCTTTGCATGTGATGTTTATATTATTATACACTTATATTATTATACACTTTATAACCGTATGTATCAGCAAAAATTCGTCCTGTCGAATAAAAAAGGATTCTCCGATTTCTCAGAAAATCCTTTAAAAATAATCTATGGCTTTACACTTTATCTCCTTGTCCAAATCCTTAAGCAAGCATTGGAAGAACAGATAGCAGGTGAGATGCCGGCAGCTTTCTTTATTTGTATATACTGTATCGCCTAACTGCATCACCATGCCTTCTATTCGGTCAAACTCAGGGATTAAGTATAATTCGTTCATCACCGTACACCCTTGCCTGCTTACCATTCTACCACAGCTGCCGAAACAGGATGCGGATTTACTATCTCCTCCACAATTCGACCGCTTCGCATCTTTAAAATTCGGTCAGCAATAGTGGAAATGGAGGTGGTATGAGTAACGATCACCACCGTTTGTCCCTGCTCCCTCGCCAGTTTTTCCAATTCAATTAATATTTGCTTTCCTGTATTATAGTCCAAAGCTCCGGTGGGCTCATCGCAAAGCAGAAAAGCTGCGTTTTTTACAAGAGCCCTTGCAATAGACACTCTTTGCTGTTCCCCACCTGACAGCTGTGACGGATAGTGATCCTTCCTGTGGGACAATTCCATCATCTCAAGCACCTCTTCAACCGGGCGCGGTGCTTTTGCCATATCTGCAACCAAGGCAACATTCTCCCATACCGTTAGCTCAGGTATCAGGTTATAGAACTGGAAAACAAATCCCACTGAATCTTTACGGAATACTGTCTGCTGCTTTTTCCGTAACCCTGTGATATCACCCAAACCGTTGAAAATTACTTTTCCACTGTCCGGTCTGGCCATACCCCCGATTACATTTAGAAGCGTACTTTTCCCGCTGCCGCTGCTGCCAAGAATTACGGTGAGTTCTCCTTTATGGATACGAAAGCTGACACCATCCAGGGCGCGCACACAAGCATCACCCTCGCCATAAGTCTTTGTCAGATTCACACCCTCCACCAGAACCTCTCGTTTTTTCAAAGAGGGAATACGGATACCGCTTTCATAGAACCATTTCGCCAACAAATCAGCCATTGTGCGAGCCAGTGAAATATCGTTTTCATCAAAGGCTCCTTCCTTTTTGTTCAGTAACTGCAGGCACCCAAAAGCTCCCGTTTGCAATGCAGAAATTGGAACTGACAGAATACTTTCCGTATGAAATCCAGTCACCTTGTCTGCTTTACTCTCCCAACGCCGATCCTTTTCAACATCTTCTGTAAGAACAACATCGTTTTGTTCAATACATGCTCCGCAGATTCCCTGGCCGCGTTTCAGAACAATCTGTTCCAGTCCACCACAATTCTCCCCACAGGCAGCATACAGGCTGATCTTGTCTTCTTCATCCAGCAGCCATACGGAAGCTGCTGTTGTCTTAGACTCCGCAGAAAGCTCTTCCAGAAAAATCCGGATTGTTTCAGACGTGTGCCTGCTTTTATTCAGCAATTCCAGTACACGCCACTCAAAATCATACTTATTCAAATGTCTTCACCTTTCTTTTCCTAAAAAACGATACACATTGGTACAGCAGTGTCAGCACCACTGCCCACCCAGCAAAAATCACATAACCCGGAACGATCAAATATAAATATGGCACAGGAACCGATTCCCAAAACAGTTCAAGTATTGCACTCCCTTCCGGATCAAAAGTATAGAAGTAATTCATGCAATCAATACCTGCACTTCTACCCAGCCAATTCACGATATGTACCAGAAAAGATAGGATATTTAAGAAAAGAGGCGAAGTGATTGCCATTACTTTTCCCGGCTTCACGAGTCCAAGAAAACCGATGTTCCAATATACGGCTGCCACAAGAATGTGTAAGAAATAAAAGATACCAACTGCAGGCTGCAGCAGGTTCGTGTCTGTAAATATACCGACTGGTGCCACCAACGCAAGCACAGCTCCTAAAGCAGAAATGTAAAAACAAAAACCGAGAAGATATTTGTTATTTAAGTGTGCTCCTATAATCATCACAATTACGCTTATATAGCATAGATTAAATGGCAGCAGTTCAGTCAGAATTTGCTCCCATCCACTGCCATATTCCGAAAGAAACACATCATACCGGAACATAAGGATTCTTTGCACATAAAATAAAACCAGAATAGCATATCCGATAAACAGCATTGCTTTCCGTTTTTGTTCTTCATTTTTTTTGCGCAGCATGAAGTACATAAAAGCAGTCACTACGCAACAAAGTGCCATAACCATCCACCACACGGAATTTCCAACAGAAATATTCATTGCCATACCCTCATTCTATCGATTTTAATTCATTTACAATATCTATTTTCTGCATCTGCCTTAATGCCAACAGGTGTCCCAAAACCATGAACGCACCAACACTGAACCAAATCAGAAACACACTGGATAAGGAAAATGCTTTTGTATAATAAATACTGTCGGTTGAAGTCATCTTAAGCAGGAGTTTTCCTAACCCGCTGCCGGCAAAGCCTCCCACCAACATGGAAATCACATATTGCACAGCCAGTTCCGCAAAACTCGCCCAGCCAAGCTCATTTTCCTGCATTCCCAGGGTGAGCATAGTGGCATATACCCTTTTTCTCTCCTTGAAATTGATAAGGGACATATTGTATATAATCAGCGCACCTATCAAAAAGGACAAAACAACTACGATGTACACACCAATCTCTGTATTGCCAATACGTTTTTTCACAGACATTTGCTGTGCATCCTTCATTGACAGATAGGAGAATGCCTCTTTTTCCTGTAAAGCAGGGTAGATATCTGCCTTTGCAACGCCTTCCTTTAGTTTTACAAAAGTACCAATGTCTCCATCCTCTGTAATTTCCGAAAACACTTCGTGAGTGACATACTGAACAAGGATAAGATTCTCCTCGTGGATTCCGGTTACTGTCAGCGTTTTTCCCCCAACCATAACCTGATCTCCGGTGGAAACCTGCAGTTCGTTTGCCGTATATCGAGCCAAAACGATACCATCTTCCGGCTGCAGAATTTCTCCGTTTTTCCCATAATTCTTAAGAAGCTCAGAGGACGGTTCTATTCCGTAAAGGGTTGTAGATACCACTTTCCCCGGAACTTCGATGTCCAGATTTGTTGTGAAGAAAACTTCACTTTCAAGGATATCTTCAACATCCCCCAACTCAGCTTTTGCCTCTTCTTTTGTAGACACATTGTTCAGAAAAATCTGACAGTCATATAAAAACCGCTGGTCGAACGTATGCCTTCGTGCGTATTTTCCCGCATCTACATACTGAAACGAGAGGCTGATCATCGTAACCGAAAGAATCGTAGAAAGCATGGATAAAATCAGCCGCCGTTTATTACGCAGTGCACTGCAAAGGCATACCTTTGCAGCATATCCAAATGCCCCAAATATCTTCCAGGATGTTTTTCCTCTTGTTTGGACCAATTGATTCTTCATTGCATCCACCGGATCCATTTGAAAAATCTGTATCGATGCTAACAGAAAAGAAAGGAGCATTACCAGAGTCATCACCAAAGACACCATCAGTGCAAGGCTTGGAGAAAAGATCTTCACAAGATACGGCAGTATGAAGGAGTCCTGATATACTCCGGATATCAACTGCGTCAGGAAGTAACCCAAGGCACTTCCAATCATTCCCGCCATCACAGACACACTGATTCCAAATCCCAAATACAGCCAGGCGATCCGGGCTCTCGATACACCCAGTGCCATCAAAATCCCCAACTCTTCCTTCTGCTCCCAGATAATCTGGGATAAAAACAAATAAACCATCAAAGCAGAAATCAAAAAAAAGAAAAATGCCAGGAAGTAGCTCAATGGTTTCAGCGGATTCACACAGGAATCCACAAACTCCTTTTGCGGAGATGTTTCATAAGTATAACTAACTGCTCCGTCACCAAACACCCCACAGTTCAAAAGCTGCTGTTCCACATCCGCCGCTTCAATATCCGGTTGTGTGCGCACCATAACCTGATTGAAGGTTCCGTCAGGAACTCCTGTTATTTCTATCAGATCCTCATAAGAGAAGAGGACATACCCAAATTCATCCGTACTGAAGTTAAAATACTCATCCCGGTATGTGATTTCCCATTCCGGAGAAGAAATAAATGCCGATAGAACACATTCATATTCTCCCTTCGGAAACCTTAACGAAAATACATCGCCAAGTTCAAAACCTGCATATTCTGCAAAAAGTGCCTCCATTGCCATAGGGATAAAGTGCTCTTTTTCATCGCCTTGCATCTCCGAATACGCATCTTCTGAAAGCTGATCTACCGTAGAATATCTCATGAAATCCGTTTCTCCAATGGAATAGCATCTCATGGAAACAAAAGTATCTTCTCCCTTTGCAGCCTCGACATCTACGCAAAGCCTTCCCTGCACAGCATCAACACCGGACAGCGCACCTGCCGCATTCAATTCTTTTTCTCCAAACAGAGTCGCAGACATTACGGTTACATCAGGGAATCCATATTCCTCAAAATATTTATCAAAGGAATCCAGAACACCATGATACGAGTTAATCAATGCCATGGGAAGTGCCATTCCCAGTGCCGCAATCAGAATCAATGATAGGAATATTTTTCTATTCTTCTTGATCAGCTTAGGAAGCATGTATTTTACAATTGTCATGGTTTTTCTCCTGCTTTTCAGTGAACAAGGTTCTCCTTTTTGATAGAATCAGTGACCCGGTATACATTGACGCCCTCTCTTTTTCCCTTATCCACAAACAAAACCG
The DNA here is from genome assembly GCA_051879275.1 of Lachnospiraceae bacterium. GTDB lineage: Bacteria > Bacillota > Clostridia > Lachnospirales > Lachnospiraceae > SFDP01. The sequence continues at coordinate 1,439 of JBJELS010000118.1, read as the reverse complement.
CAATATTTCTGTTTTCTCCTCCCAGGATAAACAGCCTCTCTTAGTACCATCGCACGCATCTCATACAGTGAAACATATTTAGGTATCACGTCTTTAGACATGACTGCGGTCACTTATAGTATTGTTATACTATATTTCCTTTTTTTTCGTCAATCTTCTTTCGATGTAGAAACAGCCAAAATATTCCTCTGCGTAACAATCCGTAGGTATCATTGTCAGGGACTTCTGACCCTAACATCATAATATATATCCACCAGGTGTCTTCCCTGCTGTAAGGCTGCTCTTGTGTCAAAAAATTTACATTAGATATAGCACGAACCTATTGTTTTTCCCATATAGATATACTATATTTTATTTAAAGCGAACGTTTTGTTGAAGTGGAGTGGCAAAATGGCGAACTATACAGAGGAACAATGGAATGCCAAGAAAGTCGAGCCGATGGAAAAATGTTATAACTGCTTCGCAGAACATGATTTCAAGGATTTAGATGATCATATAATCTACCGAATACGCAAAAAGCTCAGAAGACAAACTGGGTATTCCCTACGAAAATAAATTGAAAGAGAGGCTCCACCATGGACAAAAGGATGATTTATAAAAGGATGCCAAATCGATTGGCATGGAATCTATTAAATCAAGGGCATCCCCAGTGCCCATTTTTTTGACCAGTTTATCCGCACTTTGAGAATATGAGACGCTGTCTAATGTTTTCAAACCTGTAAATATCGCAGATAATTCCTACTGCGTAAAAACAGTGGTATCTAGTGCAAACCCTTCCATCAGAGAGATGCCTCCGTTTGTTCCCTGTGTGGTAACGATGGGGATCCCTGTGCGACAAATATCCTCTATATCACGGTTAATGGTTCGCCTCGACACCTCAAACATTGCTTGCTAAATTAAGAGAATATTTAAGAGAGCCAAGATCAAGAGTGGAATTACAGAAATTCTGTGAAATAAAATCGCGGGATCATTTTAGAAATAAGATACTTATTCCTTTGATAGATTCTAAAAAGATTAAGCTTACAATACCTGATAAACCAACCAGTTCTAAGCAGAAGTATGTGTGGAACGATAATTAACTTGTACTTGACCTGTTGCCACAGGCCAAGTACAGGTCAAGTTGAGAAACTAATAATATGATTTTGGTAAAAAAACATAGGAAAAGGTTTAAAAAGGAGGGGTTTTACTGGAAAAGTATGCTTGTACAGGGACGAAAAGAATATCCGTTGTTGTACAGAATCGGAAAACAATATTTAATAGTACAGAATTCAGATCAAGCTTATATGGAATTTCAGGGATTATCTCCAAAGGATATAAAATACCTAAGGATGACACTATTTTTGTTATGGAAGAGGTTGGCAAAATTGTCTACAGTCTGGAATGAAAATTACATTTTCATATAAAAATACCATTTTATTTTCTATCAAATCCAATCTTTT
>JBJELS010000117.1:0-2686 GCA_051879275.1 Lachnospiraceae bacterium | reverse complement strand
TGTAGATGAGGCAAAAGGCAATGTAGCTATTTAATTATTATTCACTGTACTAGTAAAGATAATCCTCCCAGACGTATGAGGCCGGGCAAAATGCACAAAAATAAACAAGATTGTGGGGAAATAGAATTGTGCACCCTTTATATAGTTTAATATTTTTTTATAAAATAATCAATATTCATTTATAAAATATTATTTTTTCTTAACTTTTTTTTGTGAATATTTATAGTTTATCCGTATATCTTTGATATAAAAACTTGTTCACAGGCTGAAAGTATTCATTTAAATGGGCTCCCACAAGAAGAATATAACAGTAAAAATACAGCCAGAGTAAGAATACAATAATGGTTCCCAGACTTCCATATGCCGAAAAGGCATTAAAATATTGTACATACAGGGAAAAGCCATAGGAGCAGGCTATCCAGCCCAGGGTAGAAAAAACTGCTCCGGTAATCTGGTAGCGAAGCTTAAGCTTTCTGTTGGGTACATAAGTATACATCAGTGTAAAGGCAAGAACCAAAAATAAGGGAATAAAAAGATAACGGAACCATCTTACAAAAAGAAGGATATTCTCCAATATAGGCACAGTTTTCATAATGAAGGAAAACAGCTGTTTTCCGAATACGCCCATACAAAGAGTAAGTAAAATAGCAGCCAAAACAATGATGGTATAAAAGCTGGACAGAATACGCAGCTTAAGATACCCCCGCTCCTCCACTACCTCATTTGCCACATTTAATGCCCGCATCAAAGCTAACATTCCCTGACCTGCAGACCAGATAGTCATGATAATCGCAAAGGAAAGTACACCTGCTGATTTATCGTAAACCTGGCTGACCAAAGAAACCACCATGGGATCCATTGCTTCCGGCAGAATTTCCATCAGAATCGTCATCAGATTTGCCTCGGTCAGGGGGGTATAGGGTAAAACCGAACAAATAATCATCAAAATGGGAATCATGGAAAGGAACAAAAAGAAGGCTATGCTGGAAGCATATGCACTGGCATTATTCGTTCTTAATCTTCTGCTGAATTGGCGACCAATCTTATACCATTTTTTCATGTATTCTCCTCTCTCAATAAAACTGCTGTGTGGGTAAGGATAACCCTCTCCCGCAGCCTCTTTCTTTAAAGCCCGGTTCAGGGCATACGAACCTGACAGCCGGCATAATAGAAGGTGAGTATATCCTCATAGCTTCTCCCCCGTTCGGCCAGATTCCCGGCTCCGTTCTGGCTCATCCCCACGCCGTGTCCAAAGCCTCCTCCCTTCAGCTTCAGAGAGGTTATTCTTCCTTCCTCTTTTTCCAGAGTAAGATAATAAAATGCGCTGGGCAGCAGATTGCGGCAGGCATAGGTTTTTCCATCCTGTAAGACTACCCTGGACTCTCCGTCCGTAAGAACCGCCCTGACATGTAATTCCTTCTGCACAAGAACCTGCATCTTCTCACCGACAAACAGAAGCTCCTCTACCGTTCCGCCGGCACCTCTTTTTCGTACCTGAATATCCTTTAGTACCATTTTATCCGGAAGCTCTCCCACAGTGAAATTTGTTCCGTCTGTACTGATCAGGACAGCATTGGGATAGCTTTCCTGCCTTTTCTTTAAGCTTTCCCAAAGATAGTCTATATGATCATGTTCATAGGTCCAGCGGTACCAGGCTTCTTTGGCTTCAAAATGGGAGGGATGGATGTCATCCAGAAATTCACGGAAGCTTTCTTCTTCCATAAGCTCCTTTTCCGTAAATTCAGCCTCCTCCTCTGTCATTTCTCTGGCCTGCAGATAAGGCAGCTGGCTGATTCCCTCCCGATTCCATATGGCATCATTGGTGCCAAAGCCTCCTGAGGTAGAATAATAATAGGTTTTAGCCAGCTCCCCCTGATTATACAAAAGAAGTCCTCTGGTTTCCTTTACTGCCCTTGTGGTATTGGTATGTTCCTGAATATTATTATATACCTGAAAGGTGGAGCTATCGTCTAAATGTGCGCCCAGAGAGCTCAAGGAAGAGTTGAGCATTTTATCATAGGCATAGGTTCTTGCACAAATTGCCTGTGCCTTTAAAGCTTCCATAGGATAAGAGGCCGGCATTTCAGAAGGGACAACGGCATACAGATATTCTTCCAAAAGAACCTTATTAATAATGAGAATCCCTTCTTCCCTCTTTTCCAGCTCAAAGCTCCCATGGTATCCCTGCTCCTTAACCGAACGGGTAATAGACGGAAAGCAGGTTCTTCCCGTGAGGGCTTCCGGCTCAATAAAGATTCGGCCTTCTTTAAAATATTCACTGTCAGCATTTAGAGAAAGCGGTTCCTTCGCCGGAAGAATCAGACTTTTTTCCCCATAGGTTAAGATTAGTTCCACATCAGAAACTATTTCCACTTCTTTATGATAATAGCCATCGAAATCCGAAGTTTTTAAGAGGACACGTATAGTCTCCATCTGTTCATCCCGTACCAGAAGGCCTGCCTGAATTTCTCCGTCCTCCAACACAAAATCCGCAAAGCTATAGCCGATTCTCACTAAATCTCTTCCCACGGTTTCCAAAGAATCATAGAGGCGATAGAACTGTACCTCCTCTGAAAAGGGATAAATCCCCTTTCCTTTAATTTCAATCTCTTTTTCCGAGAGCTTCAATACTTCACCGCTGATTCTCTCTGTCTTTTCCTTTACTGCCTTCAGTCTGCCCTCCATA
>JBJELS010000116.1:0-2689 GCA_051879275.1 Lachnospiraceae bacterium | reverse complement strand
ATTGCTTAACCTATTCGGGAGTGAAACCGAAGAAGAAAAGATTGTATTATCGTAAAGAGGGGATTATCATCTCCCTTAAACAGGAGGAAATCGTATATGCAGAGAGCAGCTGCCAATTCCTTCTGCTTTATTTGAAAAATAAAAAGAAGGTTTCCCTGCCCTATATTACCTTGAAGCGTTTTTTAGCCGATGTTGAGCATAGGGATTTCATTCAATGCAGCCGCAGAGCTGTAATTGCATTGGAGTATGTGGACAATGTTGATTTTTCCAATGGAATAATCAGTTTAAATGACAGGATGTATCGGGTAGAAATCGGAATGAGGTATAAGAAAAGACTAAAAGATATTTTCAAATAATAGGATAAATTACGGCTGAATGCAGGTCTTTTGTCACAAAAGAAGAACCGGGGGGAGAGAAGAATGCTTTGGAAGAAAAAGAAAAGTGTTTTACTCACATTTATGCCGGTATTTCCTTTGATTTGGCTTACCCTTCTGTGGAGGTTCAAATGGATAAAGGCAGAAGAGAAGCTTGCACAACAAGAGAAGAGGATAAAGCAGGCAGAAAAAAATCAGGAGAACTATAAGGAATTATTGGAGGGGGTAAGGATATTCCAGCATGGAATAAAGAATCATTTCCTGGCAATACATTCTTTCCACTATACCTGTCATACATATGAGAAGCTGGTTCAGGCTCAAAGAGGATATTGTGCTAAACTGGAAGCGGACAACAGATTCAGCTGCCTGTTGAAGATAGCCAATCAACAGCTGGCTGGCTTTTTGTATGCAAAGCTTCAGGAAATCGAAAAAGAGGGAATAAGAATAGAGTGTATGGTCCATACTGCTTTGGAAAAACTGGCAGTACCGGAATATGTGATGATCGAGCTTCTTGGGATTTTATTGGATAATGCAGCAGAAGCACAGGGGTCTTCCCGGGAGGGTGATGGCATGGAAATACACATAAAAGAAAAAGGAGATTTCTATTGTTTTTGTATCGGCAATCAATTTCCTTATGTTTCTTTAGAAGAGATAATCGGATGGTTTAATAAGGAGGTCAGCAGCAAGGGTGAAGGACGCGGCTTAGGCTTATATCGGATCAGAAAATTGTGTGAGGAATGGGACTGTAGGATCATTTTTGAAAATAGGGAGAGGAAGGGAAGAAATTGGATAGAATTTAGAGTAGAAGCAAAAAAAAGTTGAAATTTATAGGGAAATCATTGATAATGTAGATATAGTGTAAATAATTAAGACATTTAGGGAAAATGGAGGAAATTATGGACTATACTGCAGAATATGGAGGACAACGATTTGCAGCGGGAGCAAATAAGAAAGGAATGATCATCTGGTTGACATTTTGCCTGATTCTGACAGCTGCCTATGCACTGGAGGTAGTGAAGGGACTGAGAGGAATCGGATATTATCTGCTCTTTTTAGTAATGTGCTGGTGTCCTTTTTTGGTGGGAGTGGCAGCACTGAAGATTAAAGGAATGGATACCATGCTTTATAAGCATATTATTGCCATAGGCTATGGTCTGTTTTATTTTTTTGTTATGCTTACCACCACATCTCAGGTAAGCTTTGTATTTATTTTTCCTGTATCGGCAATGCTGATTATGTTCAAGGATCAGAATCTTCTTCTGCGCTGCGGTATCGGTAACCTGCTTGCACTGATTATTGCCATCATTAAAAACTATAATGGGGGAATAAACAGTCCTGCAGATGTGACAGCTTATGAAATACAGATATTTTCCCTGGTGACAGCATATGTGTGCTATTTTCTTTCCGTCCGTCATCTGATTCACATGGAGGAGGTAATGATTTCCTCTATTAAGGAGAATCTGGAAAGAGTGACAACTACGGTGGAACAGGTGAAGGAAGCCAGCGGGATTGTGCAGCAGAGGGTAGCGGATGTTCATGTACTGACGGAGGAGAATCGTCAGGGAGCAACCAATGTGGTAGACAGCATGGAAGAACTGTCCAATAACAACAGCAGGCTTTCTGATAAGGTGGATTCCACGGTGATTATGACAGAAGGAATTGATCGACAGGTTGTACATGTGGTAGAAGTAACTGAACGGATGGCAGAAGTAATCGGACAGTCTGTGGACAGCACAGGAAACAGTGTAGTAGAGATGGAAGAGGCAGTAAAGGATACCAGAACCATGGCGGAGCTGTCTTCCCATGTGGAGGATATTCTGAATGAATTTAACAGCCAGTTCCAGCGAGTAAAGCAGGAAACAGGCACTATAGAGGATATAACTTCTCAAACGAATCTTCTGGCTCTGAATGCATCTATTGAGGCAGCCAGAGCAGGTGAAGCCGGCAGAGGCTTTGCCGTAGTGGCCGATGAGATTCGTAATTTAAGTAATGGAACCCAGGCATCTTCAGGAAGTATTATGGAGTCGCTGCAGCATTTGGAGGATACTTCCCAGCGTATGGCAGATTCCATAACCTCCATTCTCGGTCTGGTTGGCTCTACCACCAGAAAGCTGGAGGGGGTAAATGAGGCAGTAAGCAATGTTCATGAGGATTCCCAGGAGTTGGCTAATCAGATGGATATGGTAGGAAAGGCTATTCGGGAAGTAGAGAGCTCCAACAGCAGCATGGTGGAGAATATGCAGCAGATAAGGGAAATTATGACGGTAATGACTGAAAGTGTAGCTGAAAGCAGAGAAATTACCACAGAAATGCTG
>JBJELS010000115.1:0-2697 GCA_051879275.1 Lachnospiraceae bacterium | reverse complement strand
GTGGTAAATATCCCTTCTGAAATAGAAGTGAACGGTGTTTTGTACCCGGTAAAAAAACTGGGAAAAGAGTGTATCAACGGCAATATTGATGCTTCCAATGTAATTGTAAACCAAAACATAACCAGGGTAATCGTACCGGAAGGAGTAACAGAAATTGGAGAAAAGGCTTTTGCGGGCTGTACTAATCTAACCAGTGTATCTTTGCCGGAGAGCCTGGAAGTAATTGGTGCTCAGGCATTTAAGGACTGCTGGTCTTTGCCCAGTATCTCTATACCGAATGGGGTAAGTGAAATGGGGACGGGAGTATTTACCACTTGCCATAAGCTGAGTTCACTTAAGCTGCCTGATAGTCTTGAGATAATAAGCGCCGATTTGGTTTTTAGCTGTGCCAGCTTAACCTCTTTGACCATACCAGATGGTGTAAAGACAATAGATGATGGTGCAATATATAACTGCCCTAAGCTAACGGAGATTACTATACCGGATAGTGTGGTCTTCGTGGGACATCGGGCATTTGATAAGCTTCCGGAACTGAAAAGAGTAAATCTTTCCGGAAATATTGGTACGATGGGTGGTATAGTATGGAGACAGGCATTCAGCGCATGCGATAAGTTAGAGGCTATCTATGTTAATACTTATCGTGATGTGCCGCCCATGCTTATAACAAACACAGCTCCCTGGGGAGCACCGGCAGCTACAGAGGTATATTATCTGGCAGATGGTGTAAACTTTAGTCACACCATAGCCAATGTACCTAACGAGTATGCTCGTAATATCGATCTTACAGCAGAAGCGGTAAGAGGAAACATCAGAAGTATTAAGCTGCCTGACGGGCAGGTAATAGACGTTAATCAATCCGACTGGAATGGAATTTTTAAGGCTACGGAAAATAAGACTTATACCTTTGAGGCGGTGGACGATTCCGGTGCAGTTATTTCTTATGATGTGGTTATCGATGATATCGGTCAGCCGATAGTATCTGCCAAAAACGGATACGTTAAGTTAAAAGATGCTTCAGGGCTGAGTATGGAACAGATACGAAGCGCAGTAAATGGTTCTGCAGCAGACGAATTAAACAGAAGTGTTCCTGTCACCATATCAACGGAGGATATTGCAAAGGTAAGAGGACTTCGTCAGGATGGTGATGTGGTTACTATCTCAGTAATGGCAACCAGCTCTACAGGCTTAACCGATTCTAAAGCGGTAACTATTACAGCGAAGGATAGCTTCATTTCCTTCCAGGACAGAGGAATAGAACCCGTGGAAGGTGAATATGCACGTAATATTAAGGTTACCGCCAATGCTATTGTAGGAACTGTAGTGAGTATCAAGCTCCCGGATGGAAAGGTAGTGCAGGTAGGAGCAAATAAATGGGACGGAAGCTTTAAAGTAGAGCAGAACGGATCCTATACCTTTGAAGCAACGGACGAGTTTGGAGATACGACTACCCATATAGTAACCGTAGATGATATTGGTCAGCCTGTTATAACAGCCAATGATGCTTTTGTGAATCTGGATACAGTATCTTCCATAACAAAGGAACAGATTATCCATTTGATTCATGCTTCAGCGGAAGATGAGCTGGGGAATATGGTTGAAATAATAATTTCTAATGAGGATCTTCTTAAGGTACAAAATCTGAATAGGGTTAATGCAACTGCTACAATTGTTGTAAAGGCAATCGGTGAAAAAGGATTGGAGGCCGAAAAAGAAGTAACAATTACTGCAACCAGAGAAAATAAGGTTAATATTGTAGCTAAGGCAAAGCCGGTGGCTGATGAATATGCTCGAAATATTGAAATCACCGCGGCCTCTACCACAAATGCAAAAGTAAAAACAGTGGAAATCCAGTTGCCTGATGGAATGAAAGCAGTCATTTTAAATAATGGGACTGAATCTACATGGGAAGGTGCTTATAAGGCAGTGGAGAATGGGGAATATACCATTACTATTACTGATGAGGATGGAAACAGTTTTACAAAGCAGATAACAATTAATGACATTGGACAGCCAACAGTAACAGCCAGGGATGCTTTTGTCAAACTTGACGAGGCAGCAGCACTGACTAAAGATAAGGTATTTGCCCTTGTTCAGGCAGCAGCAGAGGACGAGCTGGGTAATCCGGTAAATATTGAAATTTCCGATGAAGATTTGGCAAAAGTGAGAAATCTGGATCAGGATGGAGAAGCGGTAAGTATTACTATAAATGCGGAAAGCCATACCGGTTTAACAGATAGTATTCAAGTGACCATCACGGCAAAGACGGCAGTAATTGAATTTACAGACAAGGTTGATCCTGTACCCAATGAGTATGCCCGTGAAATTGATATTACGGCAGAATCGACTACTACAGGTGAAATCATAAGCGTTAAGCTTCCCGATGGGACTGTAGTAGATGTAAATGGAAATGTATGGCAGGATATAATTAAGGTAGAAGAAAATGGAGAGTATACCTTTGAGGTAACCGATGAATTTGGCAATACCAGCAGCCATACAGTAATTGTAGATGATATCGGTAAGCCTATGATAATTGCATCTAATGCTTTTGTAGACCTTGACAAGGCAGCAGCAATGGGAGAAAAAGAGATAATTATGCTTATTCATGCTTCTGCGGAAGATGAATTGGGAAATGAAGTAGAAGTCAGCATTTCCCATGAAGATCTGCTCAAGGTACAGGGACTGGATAGAGTTAATGCT
>JBJELS010000114.1:0-2725 GCA_051879275.1 Lachnospiraceae bacterium | reverse complement strand
GGAAACTGCCACCTTCTGCTTAACTGCCTGATTGCTGGCAGGGAAGCTGGCTACCTTCTGATTGATTGTCCGGTACATATTCTCCGCCTTTTTCTCAATCAGCCGGACATAAGCATCATTCATTTCCAAAAGAGCCGTATCGGAAATATATCCACAGATACCGCTGCAGGGAAGTCCACCCAATATTTCCCAGGCCACACGAAGATTCAGCTTGGCCTCCCTCTCTCCGTAGGTAGTGGACATGACAATAGGACTCATATAAATTCCTGCAATTTTTTCCTTATCCCCATACAGCCAGCAGGCATCCAAGAACTGCTGCATATAACCGCCTATGCCATACCATTCTACGGTGGTTGCCAGAATAACTCCATCCACATCCTTCAGTGTCTGGGGCAGAGTAGTAATGGAATTTTTAAGCTCAAACAGATTAAAGCGGTCTACCTCCACATTCAGCTCCTGAAGAACCTCCTGCATCTTATTAATCACGAATAAGGTAGGGTCATCCATCATTCCCCTTCCGCCATAATAGATATTTATCTTCACTGTATATCCTCCCTTGTTATCCGCAAGCTTTTTTCCCATTATACAACATGAACCCTTACTTTACCAATGAGGATTTCATCATTTTTTACAATTCCCATAATTTCCCCCGGTTTTAGCTTTATTCCATTTAAGCTGGTTCCGTTTGTCGAGTTCATATCCATTAAGGCTATTTCTCCATCCCTTTCAATAAAACGGCAGTGAATCCGGCTGACTGAGCTGTCCTCCAAAAGAATGGCGGCCTCTTCCTTAAGCTTTCCTACGGTAAGCGGAAGCGGTTTTAAATCGGCTGTTTTTATCTTCCCACTTTCCTTCCACTGAAGCTTCCATTCCTCCCTTTCTTCCTCAAAGAAGACCGTTTCCGAATAAGTGGACAAGTCTTCTTCAAATCCTGTCTGTTCATAGGCAGCAGAAAGATCAAATTCCGGATTGATTTTTCTCTTTTTTCTGAACAGGCAAGAAAGGAAGCCCTTTTTCTTTTCCACCTCTTTCATGGGCAGGGGAATTTCTTTTAAGCAGGTCTCCTGTATATCCTCTGAAGGAGTAGCAACTTCTTTTTCCTGTCGAACCGTATTTTCTCTTTTTTTCTGTCTTTTCAGAATGTTTTCTTTTTCTACGGCAGGCATAAACTGATAGAGGGAAAAGTTAGGCTGGCTTTGCCGCCGATAAAACAGGTAAGCAACAGTAATTCCATTTTCATCCCTGGGATTAAGTTTTTCCAGAAAAAATTCCGCCAGCTTTCGCAGTCCGCAGCTTTCCCCATGCTGCCATGGGAGGACTGCCACCGAATATTCACCACTTTCCCCATCCCGATAAATAAAATCCGGCTCTACAAGGACAAAATCATCTGGAATCAGATAGTTTCTCAGGTCTTCATAGATCCTAATCAATCCCTGGAATAATTCTGTCATTTCTTCCAGCTGCATTTCCCTGTCCTGAAATTCCTGCCTTAGATTTACCTTTCCGGTTATATCCAGATAAAACCAGGCCTCTCCCTCTTCTATTCGCTCTTCTGCTGCCAATACTCCCTCTATCAGGTTTTCCTTCAGCATTTGAAAGGCATATTGTCTGCAATCCACTTCTTTGGGGATATGTACCTGAATATAGCTGGCATACAAATCTGATTTGTATTGTACTTCCACTTTTTTTCATTTCCTCCTATCCTTCCAGCATTCTTATTCCCCGAATAAAGGAAACTCCATCCAATCGTTTCGCCACAGCCTCGTCCTGAAATTCCCAGATACCGGTTCCCGGAAAAAAGCTTTCCAACAGGGGCGAATGGACACTCATGGATACCTTTACCCTGATTCGGGTTAAGCTTACCTCCACACTGATCGTTGGCTCCTTTGCTGCCAAAAGTCTATCTTCCAGAAGCCTGCTGACCTGCTGTGCGGTATAGGCTTCTATCTCTTCATTTCCTGCCTCCTTTAGCAGGCTTCCCCTTAATGCTGCGGTATAGGCCACCTGTCTGAGAATGCACAGATTATACAAATAGAAGCACAGATACAGGAGAAACACCACTACTGCAACAGCCAGCGGCATAAGCAGGGAAGCCTCCAGTGTCATATATCCATTCTGCTCTCTTTCTCTTTTATCCATAGTTCAATCCCCATAGGATAAGATTTGCCGCCAGTAAAAAGGGCAGAAAAGGAATCCGGGTATTCCCATTGGCTTTTTTGAACAGAAGCAGGAGGGCTGCCCATAAAGTAATCATAAACATAGCCATCAGCCACAGCTGCCAGATTGCAGGATAGGACAGCCATATGCCCAGAATCAGCAAAAGTAAGCCATCTCCACCGCCCACCTTTTCCTTTGTAAAATAGCTACAGATTAAAAAGAAGCTTCCCGGTAAAAGGCAGAAAAGCAGAACTATACCGCTTCTTCCCCCATCATTCCATTCCTTCCACCAAAAGCCCAGGGCCAGAACCATGCCCAGCCATAAGTAGGCGGTACTGATTTTCTTCCATCTTCCATCCATAATTGCTCCTGCTCCAAGATAGCAGGCCAACATTATTTCTTTCATTCTTATCTCCCATCTTTCCGGATATTCATCTAATATCCACATTTGCTGCAGGGCGGTATCCCCGGTATTTGGGAAAGTCGGACTCCCCGTACCGTCCTCTTCAGACCCGAGCAGCCCAGTGAGGTATGATACCGATTCCCCTGTTCGGTGATATAGACTGCG
>JBJELS010000113.1:0-2726 GCA_051879275.1 Lachnospiraceae bacterium | reverse complement strand
GTAGCATCCGATTTCCTGTAATCTCTTGATGTTCAGGGCGATTTCTCTTCTCAAATCACCTTCTACGGTCATTGTCTTATCAATAACCTCTGCAATTCTCTTTACTTCGTCATCCGTCAATTCTCTGACACGAGTGTCAGGATTAACCCCGGCTTCTGCTAAAATCTTGTTTGCACTTACTCTGCCAATTCCATAGATGTAAGTTAAACCGATTTCCACCCGTTTTTCCCTGGGTAAGTCAACACCTGCGATACGAGCCATTTACGTTTCCTCCATTTTTCATGTTTTGTCGCAGCCCTTAACAGAGAGCTGCTCATCGTTACTAATTGATTGGGGTAAAGTTTACCCGGCCGGACATCAGTCCGACTTATCCGATACTCGGATGCTGTTTTCCCTTGAAAACAATTTGCACCATTTGTGTTACATTATTCTCGGTATCAAAAAGTAATTTCCCGTACCACAAAGCTGTACGTTCCATTATCTTCACTGCGTCTATTCCATAAACAATATCGTTGATGAAAAAACGCATCTTGCTTCCACTCAAAATAATGCGACAGTTTCCTTCATTTGGTCACGTTAAAATGAATTAACCCTGTCTCTGCTTGTGCTTGGGATTCTCACAGATAATTCTGATAGAGCCCTTTCTTTTAATGATTTTGCACTTTTCACAAATTGGTTTTACTGATGATCTAACCTTCATGTTAAACCCTCCTTTCATAAAAAGACCGTTTTACAGTATATCACGCAAAAATCCGCCTGTCAAGCAGTAACAGGCGGATTTACCATACTTTTCTTCATACTTTCCTTATTTATCTCTCCAGATAATTCTTCCCTTGCTCAAATCATAGGGAGATAATTCAAGCGTAACCTTATCGCCGGGTAAAATACGGATAAAGTTCTGCCTCAGCTTTCCACTGATATGCGCCAGTACCTTATGACCGTTTTCCAATTCTACCTGAAACATGGTATTCGGTAATTTTTCCACTACTGTTCCTTCGATTTCAATTACATCGGACTTAGACATTCATTTTCCTCCTGTATCATTTTAAATTAACTATCCTTTTTACTTCTGATTTTTTCATAATCCTTAATCATTCTTTTGACATCCAAATCTGAAAAAATCTTATTCTCGTAAAGATTATCCGGCAAAATCCGGTCTGAGCAGTATTTAATCAGCTGAACATGCTTCTTTTTTTTCTTTTTGGGATGGTTCACCATCCTGATACGGCCATCTGCCAGTAAAAGGTACTCCCCTTCTTCACCTATCACTACATAGATTTTGTCCAAATCATGTCCTGCCAGGGAAGAAGCTAAAAAACCGACTGTATTCTGTCTATCCAACTTTTACCACCTCTTTTATTCTACTAAAGATACCGGAAAATACAAGTATTTTATTCATTACTTATGGTTAAAATCTCCGGCTCCCCTTCGGTAATCAAAATTGTATTCTCATAGTGAGCTGATGCAAGTCCGTCTTCGGCAACAACAGTCCAATCATCATCCAGCCATTCTACATCTGCTCTTCCCAGATTAATCATAGGCTCAATAGCCAATGTCATTCCCGGCTGAAGCTTAATCCCTTTTCTCTTCTGGGCAAAATTCGGTATGGGCGGATCCTCGTGCAGACTGGTTCCTATTCCATGTCCGGTCAAATCTCTTACGATTCCATAACCAAATTGAGCAATATAGGCATCGATTGCATTAGAAATATCGAATAGATAGTTTCCGGCTCTGGCTGCTTTTATTCCTGCATAAAAACTGTTTTTCGTCTCCTCTACCAGTTTTCTGATTTCAGGGGAAACCTCTCCCACAAGGTGAGTTCGGGCAGCATCGGAATGATAGCCCTTATAAATCAGTCCAGCATCCAGACTGACAATGTCTCCCTCCCTTAAAATTCTATCCTTTTTGGGAATACCATGAACGACTTCTTCATTCACGGAAACACAGACAGAGGCCGGATAACCATGATAATTTAAAAAATTGGGAATACAGTCAAATTCACGAATCAGTCTTTCTCCATACTGATTGATCTCAAAGGTAGAAATTCCGGGAGCAATGATTTTACCAAGCTCCTCATGTACCTTTGCCAGAATCTTACCGGCTTGACGCATTAATTCTATTTCTCTTTCAGATTTAATTGATACAGCCATAATAAAACCATGCCCCTTTTCTCGACTTTTTAACCGAGGATATTAACGATTTCATCGAATACCTCTTTCATTTTGCGAGTACCGTCTACTTCCTTAAGTACACCTTTTTCAGCGTAAAAATTAATTAAAGGCTGAGTCTGTTCATGATAAACCTGCAGACGCTTCTTAACTGTCTCCGGCTTATCATCATCTCTCAACATTAATTCCTTCCCGCAGTGGTCACAAATGCCTTCCGCCTTAGGGGGAATATTCTCCAGATGATAGGTGGCGCCACAGGCTGCACAGGCACGTCTTCCTCCCATCCTTTTTACGATATTTTCATCAGGAACATCCACATTGATTGCATAATCAATTCCGTCCCCCAGCTCATCTAATGCCTTTTCCAGAACCAGTGCCTGGGGAATCGTTCTGGGAAAGCCGTCCAGAACATAACCCTCACTACAGTCCTTTTCTGCAACACGATCCAGTAAAATCCTTACCGTAAGCTCATCCGGAACCAGTTGTCCCTGATCCATGTATTTTTTAGCCTCTATACCGAGGGCTGTTCCTTCTTTTATATTTGCACGAAAATATCCC
>JBJELS010000112.1:0-13084 GCA_051879275.1 Lachnospiraceae bacterium | reverse complement strand
TTACACTCTGAAAATCCCTGACAATCATCGGAAAGGGATGGGGACCCATGACGGAGCCCAAAACATATAAGGTATCCTCCACACTTTTGGTCCATTCCCGCATACACTCATTGACTGCATCCTTTAGGGTCTGAGTTCCTGATTCCACCGGGTGTACCTTCGCTCCTAAAAGCCGCATCCGATAAACGTTTAAGGCCTGTCTGACCGTATCCTCCTTCCCCATAAAGATCTCACATTCCAGCCCCAGAAGGGCGGCTGCCGTAGCCGTAGCCACTCCATGCTGTCCCGCACCGGTTTCTGCAATGATTCTGGTCTTTCCCATCTTTTTGGCCAGTAAAGCCTGCCCCAATACATTGTTGATTTTATGGGAACCGGTATGGTTTAAATCCTCTCTTTTAAAATAAATCCTAGCTCCTCCCAGATCTTTCGTCATCTTTTCAGCAAAATAAAGCAGGGAGGGACGGCCTGCATATTCTGCCAGCAGGGTGTTTAATTCCCGGTTAAATTCCTCATCCTTTTTAAAAAATTCATAGGCCTCCTCCAGTCGATTCACCTCATTCATTAAAGTCTCGGGAATATACTGTCCTCCATGAATTCCATATCTTCCTTTACTCATTTTTACCTCTCTTTCATAAGCTGCACCAGTCGTTGTATTTTTTTCTCATCTTTAACTCCATCGGTTTCCACGCCGCTGCTCACATCCACACAGTAGGGTGTGACGATTTTTACTGCCTCCCTAATATTTTCTGCATTTAGTCCTCCTGCCAGAAAAAAAGGACGCTTTACTCCCTCCAGCCACTGCCAGTTAAACCGCTTTCCACTTCCTCCGTACCGGTCGCCGGTATAGGTGTCAAAGAGAAGATACTCTGCGGGACAGTCCAGTGCCGTTTTTATATCCTTTTCTTCCTTTACCCGGACAGCCTTGATGATTTTCCCCCTGCCCAGCTGCTTTAACCCCTTTTGTAAATCCTCTATATAGCTGTCATCTTCGTCTCCATGCAGCTGTACCAGGTCAATGATTCCGGCTTCCACCAGAGACAAAATATTTCCCCGGCTCTCCCGTACAAATACTCCTACCGGTATAATATCTTGACTTAGCAGAGCTCTTAATTCGACTGCCTGATCGGCTGTAATCTGTCTGGGGCTTTTGGCAAAAACAAAACCCACATACTCCGGTAAATACGAATTTACCACAGCAATATCTTCAGGACGCTTTAAGCCGCAGATTTTCAGTTTAGGCATTTTTCAGCTCCTCCAGTATGTCTTTTTTATTCCCACTGCGCATTAAGGTTTCTCCAATCAAAACCCCATTGGTACCGTTTTCCTTGAGCTTTCGGATATCTTCGGCCGTACGGATACCACTTTCGGAGACAAAAAGAATTTTACGGGGAACCAGTCTGCGTAAGCGAATGCTATTGGAAATGTCCACTTCAAAGGTCTTTAAATCCCTGTTATTCACCCCCACAATTCTGGCGCCTGCCTCCAGGGCCTGCTTTACCTCTTCTTCATCATGAGCCTCCACCAGTGCAGACAGCCCCAAGCCATGAGCCACCTCCAAAAATTCCTTCAACTGCTTTGGAGAAAGAAGAGAACAGATCAGAAGAACTGCAGATGCTCCCAACAGCCTGGCCTCATAAATCTGATAGGTGTCAATGGTAAAGTCCTTGCGTAATACAGGGACGGATACTTTCTCTGTAATCTTCTGTAAATATTCGTCCTTCCCCAGAAAATATTCCGGCTCCGTCAGTACCGATATAGCCGCTGCTCCTGCCTGTTCATACTCTTTGGCAATCTGCAGATAGGGAAAGTCCTCTGCAATTAAGCCTTTGGAGGGAGATGCCTTTTTCACTTCGCAGATAAAGTGAATCCCCTCTCCCATGAGATTTTTTTCAAAGGGAAAAGAGAACTCTCCCTTCTCCCTGAGTTCTTCTTCTGCCAGCTTTTGCGCTCTCTCCTTCATCCTTTCCGGGCTGATTCGACTCTTTCGGTTTTCAATATCTATCTGCCGTTTTCCTGCAATTTCCTCTAAGATGTTCATTCTTTTCCTGCCCTCCGACTGGCTTCAATAAACTGTTCCAGCTGTGTGAATGCCTTCCCGGAATCAATGGCCTCTTCCGCCCTTCTGATTCCCTCTTCAACGCTGCAGCCGGTAGCAACATGAAGGGCAGCTCCTGCATTCAGTAAAACTGCATCTCTTTTTGCCCCCTGCTCTCCCTTTAAAATATCCAGTGTTATTTTTGCATTTTCTTCCGGATTTCCTCCTGCCAGCTCCTCCTTACTGCAGCGCTTAAAGCCATAATCCTCAGGAGTAATGGTATAGGTTTTAAACTCCCCGTTTATCGCCTCGCAGACATAGGTTGGGGCACTTAAGGAGATCTCATCCATACCATCCTCGCCGTAAACCACCATAGCCTGCTTCACTCCCAGATTCACCAAAACTCTGGCCAATGGTTCCACCAAATCTCTGTTATATACTCCAAGAAGCTGCATGGTGGCACCGGCCGGATTGGAAAGGGGACCCAGACAGTTAAACAGGGTTCTTACCCCCATTTCTTTTCGTACCCCACCTACAAAACGCATGGCGGTATGATACTTCTGTGCAAATAAGAAGCAGATATTCAGCTCTTTAAGCAGCTTTCTGCTCTCCTCCGGTTCCAAATCGATTTTTACCCCAAGAGCTTCCAGACAGTCCGCCGTTCCGCACTTGCTGGAAGCCGCACGATTACCATGCTTAGCCACCGGAATACCTAAAGAGGAAACCACGATGGAGGCTAAGGTGGAGATGTTAATGGTATGGGAGCCATCTCCTCCCGTGCCTACAATTTCCAAAACCTCCATATCATTTAAAAATCGTTCACAGTGGAGACGCATTACCTTTGCTGCTGAGGTGATTTCTTCTATGGTCTCTCCCTTCATACTCATTGCCGTAAGAAAGGAAGCCTTCTGTGCATCTGTTGCCTTCCCTTCCATAATTTCATTCATAACACCCGTCATTAATTCCTCAGATAAATCTTCTTTGTTTACTGCTTTAGCAATAGCTTCTTTAATCATAATTTAATTTTCCTTTCACTGTTGATAAAATTCCTTAAAATGGTTTTTCCCTCCGGTGTTAAAATTGATTCCGGATGAAACTGTACTCCATACACAGGAAATTCCCGATGTTCCACTGCCATCACCTGTCCATCCTCTGTTCTTGCGGTTATCCGTAATTTATCAGACAGGCTTTCTTCCTCTGCTGCCAAAGAATGATATCTGGCCACCTTGATTTTCTTTTCCAATCCCTGAAATAGGAGACTGTCTGTATCCACTTCGGCCATAGACTGCTTTCCGTGCATCAGCTCTTTCGCGTAAGTAATACGGCCACCATAGGCTTCACAAATTGCCTGATGACCCAGGCATACACCCAGAATAGGAATTTTCTTTCCCAGAGCTAGTATCACCTGTTCACAGACTCCTGCCTCCTTCGGCCTTCCCGGTCCCGGGGACAGAATAATACGGGCAGGCCGAAGACCTTCAATCTCTTCCACACTCATTTCATCGTTTCTGATTACCCGGATATTCGGATCCAGCTCACCTATCAGCTGATACAGGTTGTAGGAGAAGCTGTCATAGTTATCTATTAATAAGATCATTCTTTCACCCCTCCTCCTTACTTTCCAACGCCTTAATGACTGCCGCGGCCTTGTTGATACATTCCTGGTATTCTTTTTCGGGAATACTGTCTGCTACGATACCGGCTCCTGAACGGACGAAAACCTTTCCATTTTTCTTATAGGCAATACGAATCGCAATGCATACATCCATATTTCCCGTAAAATCCAGATAGCCAATGGCTCCTCCATAGATTCCCCGCTTGTTGTCTTCCAGCTCATTAATAATTTCCATTGCTCTGAATTTAGGGGCGCCTGACAGGGTTCCTGCAGGAAGAACGGCTGCCACTGCATCCAGCGCTCCTTTATCCTCCTTTATTTCTCCCCGAACTGTAGAGCCTATGTGCATGACATGGGAGTAACGTTCAACCGAAAGATAGTTTTCTACTTCAATACTGCCAAAGCTGCTGATTTTTCCCAGATCATTTCTCCCCAGATCCACCAACATATTGTGCTCCGCCAGCTCCTTTTCATCTGCCAGAAGTTCTTCCTCCAGAGCCTTATCCTCCCTCTCATCCCTGCCTCTGGGTCTGGTTCCTGCCAGAGGAAAAGTATGAAGCACACCATCCTCCAGCTTTACCAGGGTTTCCGGGGAAGCCCCTGCTACCTCCATATCCTCTCCGTTGAAATAAAACATATAAGGAGAGGGATTCATGGTACGAAGCATTCTATAGGTATCCAACAGACTTCCTTCAAATTCCGCCTCCAGCCGATTGGAAAGTACAACCTGAAAAATATCTCCTTCTTTAATATAATTCTTTGCTTTTTCCACCATCCGGCAGTATTCTTCCTGGGAAAAAAGGCTTCTGATTTCTGAGGTCAATCTTCCTTTTTCCTCCTTTTTCCCTTTTCCTTTCAGAATCAATTCTTTGATTGCTGCAATCTCCTTCTTGGCTCTTTCATATTCCTGCCGGGGAGAATCCAGTTTCATATTAACGATAATGATAATTTTTTGCCTCAGGTTGTCATAAGCAATCACCTTGTCAAAAAGCATTAAATCCACATCCTTAAATTCCTCTTCATCTCTGGCAGTCAGCTTCAGCTGAGGTTCACTGTATTTTATATAGTCATAGGAAAAATAGCCTACCAGACCTCCCGTAAAGGGGGGAAGCTCTTTAAGCTTGGGACTTTTATATTCCTCCAATATTTGGCCGATGATTTTCTCAGGATGAACAGTATCATAGATAAGGGTTTCCCCTTTTCTCCGGTTAAGGGTCACCGTCCCATCCTTTGCGGTGATTTCCAAAGTAGGCTCAAAGCCTAAAAAGGTATATCTTCCCCATCTTTTTTGTGCCTCCACACTTTCCAGAAGAAAACAGTGTGTACTTACTCCTTTAAGAATCTTCAGCACTTCAATGGGAGTTTTTACATCCGCCATCATTTCCTCACTAAGGGGAAAAATTTTATACCCCTTTCCTGATTCCTTCACCTGTTCCAGTGTAATCATGTTTACCTCCTTTTTTTGATTTGCTTCTGCCCTGAGAGGTTCTTAAACAAAAAAACGCCCCTGACAACAGTCTTAAGACTATTGTCAAGGACGGTAATATACAATAATACCGCGGTGCCACCTTGATTCATGGAAACCACACTCTCAGCAGAATACTAACATATTCCCGGCAACTGACGTATGCCCTCACGTCATGGAATACTCGGAATCCATACAGCTTCCTTTGACCATGCCCTCAGCGGTCCATTTAATAAATAGCATTCTGTCGGTTCTCAGCATTCCCAACTCTCTGTAAGTGCCCTGTTTATTTTTATCTCCGCCTCAACGGTTTGACTTATTCAATTAAAGTATCAACGTGCAGTTGATTTACGATTATTATACTCCTGTAAAAAAAGATGTCAATAGGAATTTTTTACTGTGTGCATTTATTTTCGTTTACAGCTTCGATTTTTTTATGTTATTATTGCGTCAGGCAAATATAAAGGTTCTGAAGATACGCCCGGGAGAGAATATGTCCAATACTGATTATCCTATGCCGATACAATATCTTTTTGAATATACAGATGTCCCTCCGGAAATTCTATATGGGAAAAATGATGAAGCTCTTCGGGCAAAAGGAATGAGGCAGCTGCAGCCGGAAAAGAGGCCTTCTCTTCTTTGTGTAGGAATCGGCACCTATAAGACCTCAAAGGACGGAGAAATCTATCTGTGTATTTTGATTTCTCCTGACAGCCGGGAGATTCTTTCCTATTCTCTGGGTGTGTATCGTTCACCGGAGCTGGTAGCAAGAGCATTGGATATTCTGTTTCAAAACGGCAGGTTCCCCCTCTCACTGCGCAGCAGCAGAAATCCCCTCTACCAAAAGAAGGAGTATGGACAGATTCTTGCCAGATACGAAGTATTTCAGGAAATGACGGAAAAAGGTTCCCGTGGAGGGGTTTCAGCCGTCAGTACCTTTTTCTCCCTGCTCATGCGAAAGAAGGGAAGACTGATGTTCCAAAGCTGGCAGGAGGCCATAGACTGGTTGGAGGAATATATCCATCGATATAATTCCTCCCGGGTATAGCTTCTTTCACCGCATATACAGGCCGGCCAGCTCCATATTCTCATTAAAGGAAATGGTATAGGTCACAGACGTATTTTCATAAGAAACATTTATCTGTACCACAGCCAGCTTCCTTCCCATCTGTGTTACTTCCACACTGTATGGCTTTCCCATACTCTCTCTCGTTCCCCATTCCGGGCTGATCAGGGTCTTACCTGATCGGATACTGTCTTCATCAAAATAGGACTTCAGCTCATAAGCTGCACATTCCTGAATGGCTGCATAGTCATCTTCTTCAACCAGGAGGATAATTTCTTCAGCTCGGGCAAGAACCTCTTCTTCCTGAAAGCTACTGCTGTCCGAAAGCCATTTACTTTTAGGCAGAAAACAATAAACAGCCAAGCCCAGAAGAAGTAATAAGACTGCACTGTTCAGCAGTATCTTATTCCTCTTTTCTTTTTTGTATTTCTTCTGTTCCTCTGTTGAAAAGCTGCGGTTAAACTCTTCTGCAATTTCCTTTGGCGAACCCATTCTTTCCATAATCCCTTCCATAGGCTCTCCATTTTCCAGATCTGCCATAATTTCAGCAGACAGCTGCTGCCTGATTTCATTCCGCCTCTTTCCTGAGCATTTCAATCCTCTGATAATCTTCTTCACATATTTTTTCTGCATATATTTTCCCCCTTCATCCCTTACACGGCTACTTATAGGTATTTTTTAATAAGCTATTCTCTGCTTTACTCTTCATTTCCTGACATAATCAAGCTGACACTTTTATTGATTTCCTTCCAAAGAGCCCCTATTTCTCCCAAGGCCACAAGACCGGAATCGGTAATCTCATAATACTTTCTGGGAATCGTTTTTCTTAATCCTTTTTTTCTCAGTCCAGTCTTTTCTACGGCTAAATCTCCTGTCACTGCCTGCTCAGAGGCTTCACTCCATCTACTGATGACCAGTCCGTCATCCTCCAGTCGATAAAGAATAGGATATAGTGTTCCCTCCTTCAAAGAAAAGCGCTCTTTACTCTTCTCTCTAAGCTCTGCAATAATTTGATAGCCGTATTTAGGCTCTTTTTCCAGAAGCTTTAAAACCAGCATATCCAATACACCCTTTTTCATCTGACTTTCATATTTTTCATTCATTGCATTTACCTTGCTTATTATTTAGTATTACTAAGTATAGTGTAGCATTAATGCTTTTTCTCGTCAAGCTGATTTCGCTTCAACGGGTAAACGAAGTATTAGCATACAAGTAGATAGCTATGAAAAAAAATTTTTAATAAAAGAGATTGACAAAATCTCCTTCTACGCATATTATACTCATATAAATATATATCGAGTCTCGACATGTCGATTCGTGATGTGTCGTTACAAGATATAAATCTATCAAGGTAGGAGGCTTCCCGTGGAAGAAAAACTTTTAAAAAAATACTGCCCCATGACGGAGACTATTTTCTACACTCTTCTTGCCCTTCTCACCCCTAATCATGGCTACGGAATCATGAAATTTGTCCGTGAACTGACAGATGACCGGGTAAAAATGGGCACCGGAACCCTATACACCATGCTGGGGCGCCTGGTAGAGGATCAGATGATTGTGGTCATCAGTGAAGAGGACGGTAAGAAAACCTATCAGATCACACAGGACGGTAAAGCCCTTCTTCTCAAAGAAGCAGACCGCCTGGGCAAACAATATGAAAACGGCATTAGAATATTAGGTAAAGAGGGAGAGCAGAAATGAGAAAAGTCAGATTTTTTATCAGTTTTATGAAAGAAAGAGACTGGTTGGAGGAAATGGCCTCTAAGGGCTGGCTCTTAACCAATATGTCTCTGGGCATTATATACCAGTTCAAACCAATAGAACCTTCCGATAAGGTATATGAGGTGGAACGCTTTGCTGCCGGGCCCGGCTCTTCTATCACCGACCTTACAGCAAGAAGTCGGGCTCTGGACATCGCCGGGCAGTGTGGCTGGGAGCAGGTCACCCATGATGAGGATATGAACTACTACTTTGTGAAAGATAAGGCCGGAGATGAAACCGATGAATTTTATGATAATGAGGAAGCCCGCCAGGAGAGGGCGGAGCGTTATCGCAGGAGATTCTGTATCGAATTACCCTGTTACCTGCTGATTTGTATATTTGCAGTGGGAATTCTTTATCTGTATGCTTTCATCTATTGGGATGCGAATTTCTGGCTTCAGAAATTTTTGTCCCAAGCCTATATATGTTTTACCCTTATAGAAATTCTCCTGATTCTTTTTGTCATCCACCTGGGCCAGTGCCTCCATCGTGAATTTTGTATGAGTCGGGAAGAATGGAAAAAATATAAACTAAATAGTGAAAAAAGACGCTTCCACAAGGTACAGCAGCTGCGTGTCTATCTGCAGAAAAAAAGTGAACTGGGACTTTCCCTGCAAGGCTATGAAAACGGACGTTGGATCTTTGAAAAGGATTCTACACGTTATAACTATTTTATCGACAGCAAATCCTGTTTAAAAAAACGTATGAAAAAAGAGGGACTTTCCTTTGGGAAGGAAAAAAAGGACTGGTATGCCCAAAGCCTGAAATGGTATGAAGTAAGTATTTCCGATGCGGCCAGATATCAGCTGAAGCCCGTGGCTGTCATCCGGCAATCTATCCTGATCTATAAGCGGCCTTTTTCTGACGAACTGCTTCCCTGGGAAAATGGAAATGAGAATCTTTGGCTGAAACATCCTGTAGTTTTGGCCGTCATCACCCTGATTCTAATTCTTACCGCCAGCTACTTTGTCGGATATATACTGGGAATTTTTTCCCGTCTTTTCCTTATCTGACCTTTATCACAGATACTAACCCTATTAAGGAGGAATACTTATGGATAACACAATATACAAAGATGCCCGTAAACAATTTTCACGGATCGGACTGGTTCTCTTTCTGGGAACCCTCCTGATCTATGCCGTGCAGATAGGTGCCATAAAAATTACTTCCGGCATATCTGCACTTGCCGGAAGTAAAGACCTTTTGCTTCTCAGCTATATGCTTCCCATGTATCTTATTGCCTTCCCCTTGACTTTCCTTCTGTTTAAATGTGTACCTGCCAAACAGCAAAAGGAAAAGAAGACTATGTCCTTAAAGGACTTTCTCTCCTCCTTTCTGATTACCTACTCCGGAGGATATCTTTTTGCTGTTATTGCCAATTTACTGATTCTTCTTATCGGTATATTGAAGCAGAACCCGATTGATAATGTACTGATAGATACCCTTACCGGTATTCATCCTGCCACTACTTTTCTGCTTACTGTAATCTGTGCTCCATTTTTCGAGGAGCTATTGTTTCGCGAAATGCTTATCGACCGGATAAGCAACTATGGTGAAGGAGTATCCGTTTTTTTCTCCGGTTTTATTTTCGGACTGTTCCACGGTAATCTGTCCCAGTTTTGCTATGCTTTTTTTCTGGGTTCCTTCTTAGCCTTTATCTACTGTAAGACAAGAAATATACTCTATCCTATTATTCTGCATCTGCTGTTTAATTTTTTCAATGGTTTTCTGCCTCTTCAGATTATGGGAAGGGAAGAAGACACGATCACCCTCCTTTATTCCTGCCTGATTATCTGTGCCGTTATCAGCGGTCTGGCAATTTTCTTAGTCAACAAAAAGAAATTTATTTTTACCGAAGGAGAATTTCCCCTGGAAAAAGGAAGACGTTTTACCACCATCATTTTAAATCCTGGTGTTCTTCTCTTCTGTATCTTCTGGATAGGAATCATTATCTATCAGCTGCTTATGTAATGGACAGAAAATAAAAAGGGGCCTCTTAAAAGGGGCTCCTCTTTATATCTGTTCTACTTTCACTATAATGGGCAAAGCCTTATGCAAATTCTCAATTTTAATCTCCTTATACTCTCCTCCAAATTCACCATCCAGAGTCCAGCTTACCTTTTCCTCACAGTATATTTTCAGACTGGAGGACTTAAAATACTGTATACACCTGGAATCAAATTTAGGAACCCTAAGGAAGGAAATCGTATTGTCCAACTCCACATAGGTGATGGGACGTTTAACCAGAAGCACCTCAAATTTACCGTCATCCAGCTCCACATCCTTTGCAGTAATATTTCTGAATCCGCCTACCGAGGTAGAGTTAGTGACCATTCCCAGAATAAAGTCTCCCTCAACCCTTTCCTCTTCACCTTCTATCCGCATTTTATAGGATTGTATGGAGGAAAGACTTTTTGCCCCCTCCAGAAGATAGGCCAGATGACCTAGTACATTTTTCAGCTGCTGATCCGTGGAATAGGATACCTTTGTAAACATTCCGAAGGCTGCTACATAAACGAAGACCTTCTCATTAAACTTTCCTATATCACAGGAAAAAACCTTACCCCTTACTATCTCCCGGGCG
The DNA here is from genome assembly GCA_051879275.1 of Lachnospiraceae bacterium. Taxonomy (GTDB): domain Bacteria; phylum Bacillota; class Clostridia; order Lachnospirales; family Lachnospiraceae; genus SFDP01. The sequence goes on along the minus strand of JBJELS010000112.1, from coordinate 2,558 downwards.
GCCTGCACCATATCGGAGGAAATCCCCAGACTGCGGGCAAAATCATTGGTGCTTCCCGCGGGAATATACCCTATAGGAAGCAGTTCTTTCGACTGCATCATACCAGCCACAGCCTCATCCAGGGTACCATCACCACCGCTGCAGACAATCAGCTCATATTCCCCCTTCTTCCGTTCTTCCACAACTTTTACGGCATCCCCCTTCTTTTGGGTAGAATGTATGGTAATCTCATAATCTGCCTGGATAAACGTGTCAATAATATCCGATAGTTTATTTCGTATTTTGGCCTTTCCTGCCTTTGGATTATAGACAAATAGTATTTTCTTCATCTGTTTCCTCTTCCCTGCTTTCACCTTCTAAGTGCTTCTTAAATTCCCAGAGCTTCCAACAGCTCCTGACGTAATTCAAGAATCCGTTTGACATGGTAGTTTGTCACAATACAAATTTCCTCCTTGGTATCCAGGCTGCGCATATCCCGAATATCTGCTCCGCTGTCTTCAAGTCGTCTGCGATTTTCTTCACTCAGTCTTCCGGGACTTTCCATTGTGCATAAAACCTCCATTTGAGCAATCAGCAGCCTGGCCTTTCCCTCACAGGCCCAAAACGCATCATAATCCTGTTTTCTCCTTTGTCGGTGGAAAAGAAAACGCTGCTTGGCAAATATCTGCAGCTGGCTCTCCATCTTATCTATCGCAGCAGCCATTTTTTCCGTATCCGGCAAAGGGCTGTTTCCTCCAAACATATCCTCTAAAAATGAAATAAGCTCTTTATCCAGGCTTTCTGCCGTTGCCCTGATCTGGCGGCTGTTATCATAAGGAAAAATCAGAATATTAATCAGCATTCCCACTCCAAGACCAATAGCCGTATCCCAGCATCTTCCCAGAGCATAGGTAAAGGGCTGAATATCCGGTGTAGTACATAGCAGGATGACGATCAGACAGGGCAGCGAGGGAGAAAAACGCAGATGAAAAAAATTATATAGCGTGATTACCATTATCATTCCGATTACTGCCGCCACCAATGGGTGGAGGGGAAGCATAAGCAGCAAAACACCTATGAGACAACCAAACAGTACTCCCACAATCTGCGTGAGACAGGATTTCAGAGAATCCTTAAAGGTAGGCTCCATAGCCGTCATCGCTCCCAGCATAGCAAAAATCAGCTTTGAAGAGGAAGTACCATAGCTATTCACAATCAGCATGGCAATGGTTGCCGCCGCTGCCGTTTTAATGGTTCTAAGTCCAATGTGAATTCTCTTCTGCTTCATTTTCCTCCTTTCCCCTTTTACCGGTTAATTGACCTTGTATATTTTGATGGAATCCACCTCCAGATGTACTCCTTTCTCCCTATCCACTGCATACAGGAATAACTTACAGCTGCTTGCCTTGCCCACCCTGTAAGTAACGATTCCCGTTGCATACCTGTCTCCTGATGGAACGATGGGATACCAGCCTGTCTGTGTACTTTTAATTCCCCATTGTCCGCTGCCTTTTACCCTATACTCAAAGCGGTAGGTAGCGCCTTCCTCCAGCACAGATACTGCACCCTTTGTCAGATCAGAAAGCTGCAGGCAGTAGCCTGCATCATGGTTTCCCGTTGACATTCGCTCCAGACGAAGTACCCTCCCGGAAGCACTTCCCGTATCCGTAATGATACTCTTCAGCATGGCATTGGAGGAATCTTCTCCATACGACGTAATGGTACAGCTTTCCCAATCCCTGCTGAAGGAAGCAATCAGGCTGTCTCCTGCCTCTGTTCCATCATTAATCTCAGCAGTATCGGTTAAATTTATAGGTACTCTTGCATTTACCTCTCCATTGATTACCGTATCGGAAATGGTAACATTGCTTCCGGCATAGTTAAGAAAATCACCGTTCATTCTGCAATTTACAATATCCACTTCATTGGCTGCGGTAATGATTCCCATAGCTGCCATATTGTTTCCGGTAAAGGTACAGTTATAAATCATAATATTTTCACAGGGATTTGCAGCATTATTGGTTTCAATATCTATACCATACTCCGGTGCTGTTCCTCTGGCATCCTTAAAGCTGCTGCTCTCCACAACGACCCCATCGGCACATACGATAGAAAGATTATTCCTTCTATTCTCAGCTAAGGTACAGCCTGAAATCACAATACGGCTGCAGCCTGCACCCACAGCTTCTTCATTCCGGGAACCAAGATAAATGCCATCCCCCCAGCACGCACTGATTTTTACATCCGAAACAGTAATATTGTGGCTGTCATAAAGGCCAATACCCATTCCCCATTCTCCCGAAGTGCCGCTGTGAAAATAACGCTCTCCTATAATACTGCCTCCTGAAATAGTAACATTACTTATATTGTTTCCGCATACAATATTATAGCCACCGGCAGAATTTCCCGAAGCCCGTATTACCGCTTCAGAATCCAGAATAAGCTTCATATTGCTTTTCAAATTGATTTCCATTTCAGCGTCAATTATATAGGTTCCGGCAGGAACATATACCGTCCCATTCTTTCCTAACTGGTTAATGGCTTTATTAAAGGCTGCCGTATCATCCTGATCATCATTT
>JBJELS010000111.1:0-2738 GCA_051879275.1 Lachnospiraceae bacterium | reverse complement strand
CCTCCCTGTCTATTCCCTGGAAGTAGCCAAGGAACGTCCACCAGTGCATATATGGGACAGCACGAACCTCCATGCCAGCTACCTTGTTTATAGCTGGGAATATGAGTTGTTCGTCTTTCTCCCAGTTGACAACCTTAGGGCTTGGTTTTTTGTCTGAAATGTGGCACTCTATAAAGTCTATTGCCGCTTTGTAGGCGTCCACATAATCAGCCTTTGGGATTGTATTCATTGCAACAAAAAGCCGCCTCATGCAGACGTAGGCTTTCTCCTCATCGGTTAATTCCCTGTCCCCAAAAGCGGCTATTATTTGCAATATGTCCCGGTAGTCAGACCGTATTTTATATTCTGATCCGTTGATTTTAAGAGTTTGCGGTAGCATCCCCAGCATCTGCATTTACCTCCGGGCTTTCCGGCTCCAGGTCACTCAGATACTTGTCGGTACGCTGTTTAGACAGCTTAGCCTCCTCATCAATCGCCTGTGAAATAACCTCGCCGAGAGCATTAAGCACAACCTCAGCAAAGAAATGACCGCCGACAGAAGAAAACGGGTTACGCTTGGCGAAAATTTCATCAGCCTCCTCCATATCGAAAAGCTCATCAATTTTTCTCTTTAATTCAAGCTCAACCTTTTTAAGCACTCCCCAGTCCTTTTCAAAGGTAGCCGTTCCGTCGTTCTTAATATCCAAATCTTCTAAAGGCTTGACAATCTTATCAAAATCCTTAATCAGAGAATTGTAACGGTCAATAATGGAAATATCTGCAGGACGAAAATATACTTTGCATACCAATCTACCAAACTTATTTACGATAGGCACCTCTCTGGTACCATCATCAATTACAGCTCTGAGCTGTGTTTCTTTACTTGTAATCTGTGTGACTTTTGCCATATTTTTTTACCTCCGTTTAATAAAAACGGGAGAGGGAAGTCCGGTCCCTCTCCCTCGATCATTACTCAATATCAGTGATTGTTGCCTGGTTGGTTCTCATATCGTAAACGATATTCTTTTTCTCCATTGTACCGATAGGGTTTACGGTAAACGGAATGTTCAAGCCTGCGGTATCGCCGCCAACACTCTGCGGAATAAACCATGCTCTACGAACATAGCAATAACCGGTCATTGTCTGAGCCGCCTTATTTGCGCTTGTGAAGAACGCCTCAGCAAAGTAGCCTAAAAGGTCACTCTCGCCGTATAATTCCTGAATAGCACAATCTCTCAAATGCTCATACATGATTCTTGAAGGATCCATGTAATAAGGGTCAAGATCAATCTCAGGTTCATAACCAGAGTGCTTGAATGTGGTTTCAAGCAACACATTCTTAGATGTCTCTGTATCAGGATTAAGCTCCTTGGATAAGTCGTCGTTGTCCTTACCGAGAGCCTCCCAACCGCCGGATGCTGCTGTGTAGGTCACTACCAGCTCGTCGCCGTCCTTAGGTGTACCCTCTACAGATAAGCCGTACTCCTCCAGAGTGACTGCAGTACCGTTGTACTTCCATGTTGTGTTAGCCAGGTCATAAGTAAATACATACTCCCCGGACATACCTACAGCCTTGCCAAAAGTGGCCGCCGTAACAGTAGCACTTGTGGTTCCGGATGCTGCTGCATTTACAACAACCTTGGCCGCCTCAGCGATTGGCTTACCAGTCCAAGAGCCAAAGAACATACTTCTGTTTCTGTCAAGTTTTGCCATTGTTAATTCCTCCTATAGGTTAATTTTAGTTGAATCTGATACTTAGCCGCATCACTACCTATTTCAGCGGGGTAGGGGGACAGGGTAGGCATAATAGACTTTACACGCCCTTCCTGTATGATAGGCATATTGCGTAAAGCGTTCTGGGTAATAATCCAGCTTATAACCTCGTCAAAGAACCCCAAATTTGCTAAATTCTGGTGTATGTCAGCTCCGTACGATTCTTTCATTGCAAAAATAAAATTGAGGGTTTGAATATCATCTAAGATTTCCTCGCCCAACACATTTTCATGCGTGTTAATTTGTGAAGGCACCGCATAAATGGCATATTCCGTAGGGCTTTCTGCCAGATAATCAATGCGGAATCTGTTACTTTTGGAAATAGCGGGGCATTCCCTGAACCACTCCCTCAGCCTTGACACATTAGTTTCCTCTGGTTGCATTTTGAGCCTCCCTTAAAATATCCTCTTTATGGTCTGCTTTCATTCTCTCAAACCAGAAAGAACCAGCCAACGGATTAAGGTCTTTACTGTACTGTATTGACCTTCCCGTGAGATGCTTTTTCTCTCCAGGCTTGGAAAAGAACCTTGTCGGTTCCCCGGTATCATCTTCAAATACCGGGATATTAGGACCCATTACCTCTCCATAGTAAAGATAACGGGCATAAGGCCCCGGATATACAACTTTTCCACTACCGATAGCAGTAGCGGTGTATGCGCTTTTTCCGAGTGTTCCCGTAGCCATAGGAACATACTGTAAACAATAATCAATAACGGATTTATCAATAACCTGCTGTACCCTTCCTCCAGATTGGAGGTTGAGCCGCCTCAACAGGTATGCAGTTCCTCCGTTCCAATGGAAATTTGCTTTAAGCGTTGTCGCCATTAAGCACCCACCACCTTCCAATGCTTTGAGCGTGGCGCTCTGCGGTTATCGGTTACGCCAAGGATTGTGACGTATTCACTAAATCTCTTTTTGAGATCAGCGGGTCGTAGGTTTTCCTCCGTTGGTATCTCGCCCTTTATGATGATGTCGCCGTTACTGAG
>JBJELS010000110.1:0-13122 GCA_051879275.1 Lachnospiraceae bacterium | reverse complement strand
CCATTCCCTGTAAAAGCGGATTGGAATTTGACGAAGCTGCTACCGCTGCCACCCCCGTACCATGCCCACTGAAATCTTCCTGGGGGACAATTTGCAGCGCCGCCTGTCTGCCACCGACCTCTGCCTCCCGGTCTGCCCGGATAGCCTCATCAATCTGTCTCTTGGTGAACTCAGTCCCTACCCGAAAGCCTGCCGGTGCATATAAGCCTTTTATCTCATCCGGTGGAAGACTCTGATCCCATAGATACAAAATACGGCTTTCTCCCTGAAACTGAAAATCCGGCAATAGATAGTCTATGCCGGAATCAATAATCGCCATAAGCACACCCTTTCCCGTCAGCTGCTCACCCTGTCCTATTGGCAGCGTGGCACAGGAATTTTCTCTGGCCGTTAACAGACCATAGGTAAGGCTTTTTGGCTTTTCTATATATTCAATTTCTTCCAAATCGGCCAGGGCTGTCATATAGGCTTCCGGAAGAGTGATAATGGCATAGCCTGCCAGGAGAATTTCCACATCGATAATTTCGTTGGCCAGCTGCTCTATATCACCGTGATATTTAACAATGACCTCCCACCTCCCGGTACTTTCCTCCACTCCTACATTTAAAATCTCCGACTGTTCTCTTTCCTCCTTAGTAGACTCCAATGCAAGATTGAGAAGATTTTCCCGTTTCTGGCTGGCTTCCATCCTTTACCTCAAAAATCTGCTTTATGGCATTCTATGCTTATTATCGGAATAAAATGCTTTTGCAAAACGGATAAAGGTTTCTGTATCCTCTGCTCCGGCAGTTTCAAAGGCCGAATGCATGGCAAGCTGTGCCAGGCCCACATCTGCCGAGGGAACCGAGCAGTGGGAAATGGAAATATTTCCCAGCGTAGAGCCCCCTGCAAGATCAGAGCGATTGTGATAAGTCTGATAGGGAATCCCTTCCTGCTCACAAATTGCTTTAACCAAAGCTCCCGTAAAGCCATCCGTGGTATACTGCTGATTTCCATGATACTTAATGATAATACCGCCGTTTAATACCGGTCGATTGGTAGGATCAGATTTTTCCGGATGATTGGGATGGACACCATGCCCATTATCTGCCGACAGTAAAATGCTGTCTGCCAGAAGATGGGAAAGCTCTCCTTCCCGACCCAAAGCCCTGATGATTTTCTCCAGTGTAACCTGTAAAAAGTCGGAGTCAGCCCCCTGCCTGGTTCTGCTTCCTACCTCTTCATGATCAAAGACACAGTAAACCATCATATTATCCTTGTTCTCAGCCTGTAAAAATCCCTGCAGGGAGGAAAATACACATTGGGTATCGTCTAATCTGGGAGCCCCGATAAAGGCCTTCTCACAGCCGATAAAGCAGCCGGGAGTCCGGTTATACAAAAACAGATCCGTTCCCAGAATATCCTCTGCCCCAACCTTCAGCTTTTCGGCAAGCATATCTTTAAGCTTCATCTTCTTATCTCCGGCAAAAAGAGGACGCATATCCATCTGGGGATTATACTCCACTCCCTTATTGATTTCCCGATTCAGGTGAATAGCCAGATTGGGAATAATACACATATCCTCATTAAAATTCACCAGATGGCTTTGCAGCTCCTGACGATGACGGACAATTACTCTTCCTGCTATGGATAAGGGCCTATCCAGCCAGGTGGAAAGGATGGAGCCTCCGTATTTTTCCACATTCATCACCACATAGCTGTCCTCCACCGCAATTTCCGGATTTTCCTTCAATTTAAAGCCGGGTGTATCGCAGTGAGAAGCAATGATGCGAAAGCCCTTTATCTGCTCATTTGGCACCCGAAAAGCAAGGAGAGAGGCCTCATTACGGATAACGTAGTATTTCCCTCCGGCTTCAAGCCGGAAGGCTGCATTTTCCTGCAGGGAAATAAAGCCGGACTGCTCCAGCTCCTTTACTGCATTGGCAATGGTATGAAAACAGGTAGGACTGCTGTCAATAAACTTTAGCAGCTTTTTCGCACTGTCTTTACTGCTCATTTTTTCTTACTACTCCTTTTTCCTGTAAAAAGACGGGATAATAGGAAAGCTTGGCCTTTCTTAATCCCTCCGCTCCCGTATCTTCCTCGCGGTTTACATAAGTATATTGAGATGCCTCATGGATCAAAAACTGCTGATTAATCATAGGATAGGCACCCTGAACCTCTGCCAGGGCTTTCTCAATATGCACCACGAACATGTCCTTGTTCAATTCTTCTCCCAGAGTGAAAGCCACTACTCTGTCACCGGCCCACAGGACTCCGCCTTTAAGTCCCAGCTGTTCATATTCCTCCAATGAGCGTAGGGTTACGCAAAATTCCATATGCTTTTCTCCCTTTTCCTCACAAAGATTCTTTTCCTTCCATTCCTCTGCCATCAGGATACAGGCCGGTACATTCTCTGAAGAAAGAGGCTCATAACGCCAGTCCGGATTGTTCTCCTTAAATTTATTGATATGGTTCCGCTTTCCATGAAGCTTCTTTCCTGCCAAAGAAATCATTTTTTCCATATCATAAATATAATCTGCTTTATCCCGGTTATATTCAATACAAAATCTTCCCGGAAAAGCCTCCTCCAGCACAGCAAATTTCTCCTCTGTCACCAGATGCATCTGAAAGGGAAGTCCCCTTTCGGCAAACATTTCTTCCAAAACATTAACTGCCTTTACCAGATTCTTTTCTGACTCCTTATCCTTTGCCATGGGCATTCCCACCGAAAGCTCTTCTGCTCTTGTAATAAAAACCAGCATATCCTCTATAATTCCATAGTCCATATCGTAAAAGGGAGCCCACAAATAGTTGTTGCTGAAGCTAAATTCACAGCATTTACTCTGTTCATAAGCATAATAGCTTTCTATAATCGGTTTATCCTCAATTCCAATCGTCTTCCATGTTATTTCCATTCTTTTCGTTTCTCTCTTTCTCTTACTCTGATTTATCCTTTGTATTTCTTCTTATATTTATGTATTTTTTCAGCTTTATGTATTGTATCACTCCTGGAAGACAACCGCAAGGCTGCCCTTTTGAAAAAAAGCTTTTCCTCAGGGACCTATTATGGTAAACCTGCATAAAAAAACCTGCCTACCCATAGATTGTATTTTATCCGGGTATACAGGTTTCTTAGCTTGCTTCTATGTACTTATTCTCCCACAGCCTCTGTTTCGGTAAGATTTTCTTCCATCATGGTTGCTGTTTCTTCTGCACCGGTAACTGCCTCCGGATCATCTGCTTCTTCGGCTGCTGTCTCCGCTTGTGTATTGTCAACCTGGGGAATAACCATATCCTCCTGTGAAACCGTCGCTTCTTCCTGCTCCACAGTTGTCACTGTAACATCTCCCGATGCTCCCGCAGCTCCACAGCCCACTGCCAGTCCCAAAGAGAGGGTCATCGCCGCTGCAAATAAATGTTTTTTCATAACTCTTGTCCTCCATTTCTACACGGATATTTCCCACCCGTATAATAATATATATGCAGAAGCAAAAGTGGATATGAATATATTTTTTAAAACTTAAATTTTACCTTCAGTCTCCGGAAGCAGTCCTTCTTATGTCTTTTGCAATACAGCCTGCACCAGAAGCCGCTTCTCCGGTTGCGAGGAAATACAGGTCTCCAGGGTAATAATTTTATCTTCTCCGGTAATCTCAAGATCACTTCTTATATTTGCATCCACATCTTTTATGGAAAAAACAGATTCCAAATAGGCTTCATAAACCTCACTATCTGCAAAATCGAAGCTGTATAAAAGATGTCTGTCATCATAAACATAGGCTGCAAAAATCTTATATTTTAATTCCTTTTCCGGTGTATAAATCAGAATCTCATCATGCTCCTCCAAAAAGGTAATATCTACATATTTATGTAAATCAGCAAACATGGTTCCATTCTTCATATTATGTCCATAGATGATTGTATTATTATCCTTAAAATCCTTGCTGTTCAGATTTTCCGTATAGATACAGCCGGGGTAGCCATAGGAGCCATCAATATTATGATTCAAATAATAGGTATTATCTGTTTCGTGCTGCAAAATGGGATAGTCAATTGCCGTTCCCGGAATGGTAATCCATGCGTAAACATCCTGATTAACCTTACGCATCCCCTCAAAATCCACCGGTGGAGTATAAAGAGAAGAAGTTACTGCTTCTGTCGTATAGCCCTTATGGGAATCATAAAGTGCTTCTATTTCCTCCTGGCTCATCCCTTCCATAGCTTCGTTTACTTCTTCAGCAGCTTCCTTCCCACTTTGAAGCTCATTCGGCCCTTTTTCCTCTCCGACATTTTTATAAAGAAAAAAAGCACCCATAGCAGTTCCTGCCACTAGAATGCTAATCGTATAAACAATGATTTTCCCTAATAATTTTCTGTTCATCTGTATTTTTCCATTATAAGCAATTTCTTACCCTTCATCGCTTTAGTTTACTAAAAATTATCTTCAAAATCAATAGCAAAAGAAAAGAGCAGCTCCCCTAAGGGTACTGCTCTTTTATCCGTCTTGTTTATTTATTGCATTGCATCCGTATCAAACAGTTTTAACTCCAGGCTATAGATATCCTCTTCCTTTGGAGTATAAACACCATCTACCAGCTCAATGGTGATAGTGGTTGTAGCAGGATCTCCATAGGTCACACTAGCCAAAGCATTATCCAGGCAATTTTTTAACTCCAGCATGATCATCTCCATCATTTCCTCTTCGCTGGCTACCTCTTCTCCTGCCAATGCTGCCGCAGTCCATTCATCAAGTATTTCCCCAATTACCATATAATATTCTTCTACCGCCGGTTCAAAAATCTTCATCTGTTCGTAGGTAATAGTAACCACGTAGGAACCATCATCCTGCTTCTTGGCTTCACCTACTGTATATTTTGCACCGGCTAATATATCCGCAAATACCTGTCGATAAGCCTCTACCTGCTCCTCCGGAATATCCGCAGTAGCCAGAAGCGCTTTCATTTCTGAATCCAGGCCCTCTTCATAAAGCTTGGCCGCCTCTTCTGCCGTTCCGATCTTCATCTCTACAAAGCCTGTGGAATCATTCTTATAGGAATTATCCAACAGGGCCTGAATATAGCCGGATGCATCAAAGGAAGTTCCACATGCTGCCAGCAGGCCTGCTGTTAAAACAGCAATCAGTAGTGTTGCTAACCTTTTCATTATCTTTTGTCCTCCCTCATATAGAAAATTTAATTTATCTTACGATAACAAAGGTAGCATTCTTTCCCTGCTGTGTCAACTTAGATTTTCAATTCTGCCCCGAAATCTCATCTCTCTACAACACATAGCTTGCTGCCCCGTAGATTCCTGCGTCATTTCCCAGCTTGGCAAGAACAAACTCCTTGTCCCGGCAGCCGGGCCAGACATACTGCTTATAATACTTTTGCACATATTCAATAAGAATATCTCCGGCCCTGGAAACACCGCCTCCGATAATGAAAGCCTCCGGATCTACAATAGCTGCTGTTGCTGCCAGAGCATAGCCCAGATAATGACCGAATTTTTCAGCCACTTCCTTTGCCACCTCATCTCCTGCCTTCACAGCATCGAACACCGCTTTAGCCGTAATTTCCCCTTCTCTGAGCAGGGAAGGCCTGTCACTTTCTTCCAATAGCTGTTTTGCCATTCTTACAATTCCCGGGGCAGAAGCAAATTGTTCCATGCAGCCGATACCGCCGCAGCCACAGGGCTGCGTAATTTCTCCGTCAACCTTGATATGTCCAACCTCTCCGGCAGCCCCTTTAGAGCCAAGAATAACTTTTGAGTCTACAATGATGGCAGCTCCCACACCGGTACCCAAAGTAATAAATACGGCATCCTTATAACCGGCTGCTCCTCCCCGCCACATTTCACCTAAGCCGGCAGTTTTTACATCATTTCCTCCTTTACAGGGCAGTCCGGTCAGTTCTTCCAGTTCCTCTGATACATGCTTGTTTCTCCAACCCAGATTGGCATTCATCACGATGACTCCCTCTGACGTTACCGGGCCCGGAACTCCAAAGCCTACACCGGCAACCTCCTGTTTGTCAATTCCTTTTTCTGCCATTTTCCCTTTAACGGCTGCTGCCACATCCGGTAAAACCGCCTCTGACTGATTTTCTGTGCGGGTAGGAATCTCCCATTTTTCCAGAAGCTCGCCCTCTACGGTAAACAAACCCATTTTTATCGTGGTTCCACCCACATCCACACCAAAACAATATCTCTTCATCCTTTCCCTCCTTTTTCTGATGTCTGTCAGTTTCTGTTTATCCCTGCTCATGAAGCATTCTGCCTTCACCAGTTTGCTCCTTCATGGCCTCATGCTCTTTTTTCAGCTCTTCCAGCAATTCCTTTGCCTTCCAATGCTGATTGGTTTCCGTAACTACTGCTTTATAGGGCAGAGGGCCGATTCCGGCTTTACGGACAGACTGCAGCACCTTATTCAGCCTGTCCCCTGTCATTCCTGCCATGACCAGCATCTCTCTGTCCAGAGGTTCCTTATCCGCACTCTTTATTATGCCTGCCGCCTCTTCCTCCGTCAGCAGCTCCTTGTTACCTGCCAGATATCCCATAGGAAGCTCAAGCTCCTCCGTACTTACCACCTTGACCTTAAACTTTGCCAAAAGCAGCTGTGTCACCAGCTTTCTCTGCCTTGTCTGGTCAAATTGAAATAACAAAACACACTCCCTCATCCTTTTCCTCCATCTTAAGTTTTTCCTTCAATCACGCAGTTTTCCGTAAATACATACATCATAAATTTTCCCTGCCTTGAGTGCTGCCCGACGCATCCTGCCTTCCAGAAGAAAACCGTTCTTTTCCAAGACTTTAGCAGAAGCGATATTGGCATCATATACATTTGCAGTAAGACGTTCAATTTCCAGTTCTTCAAAGGCAATGGGAATAAGCAGTTCAACTGCCTTACTCATAATTCCCTGATTCCAATACCCGGATAGAAGCATGTACCCTATTTCTCCATCAATACAATAGATATCTTCTTTTTTCTCCACGGAAATACTCCCCACGATTTTTCCCTCTACTGTAATTGCCCGAAAAATCCCCTTCTTTCCCTCATTCTCCTGAACCATATTCAGCCACCAGAGGGCACTTTCATCGGTATAGGGATCCGGCAGGCGATTGGAAAGGAAGGTACGGTCTACTCCATTACAGATATGGATTAAATCCTCCTTATAAGCCATCTCCCATTTTATTAATTGGACATTCATTCTATATCCTTTCTCCTTTCGCAGACCTGACTTTTCTCCAATTTCAACTACTTACAATTTCTGCAGAACCATATTCTAAGTAAAAAAATAATAACAGCGATAATGAACAGGATACAAAAGCATTGCCAGAACATTCCGTCACCTACTTCTTTGTTTTGTTATGGTTTAGGATATGCTTTCTTCTCCGGTTTGTGCCTGATATAACAGTCACACTCCGTATACCCTGTGGTAGAGAACCTCCTTTATATTATGAAACTCTTCTTTTGTAACTGTCCCTCCATAGGTCATAATCCTCAATGGAAGCGGTTTTCTTCCCTTACTGATGGGCGGCTGCATGTAGGAATGCTCATTCAGATAAAATCCGTTGCGGGAATAAAATCCGATTCTTCGTTTTGCCAACTCATTATCCGGCAATTCCACCTCCAGACAAACAGGAGTAGACAGCATCTTGACTATCTTCTGTATAACCAATTCTCCTATCCCTCTGTTTCTAAAATCAGGATTGACGGCAAAATGCTCAATAAAAGCAAACTGCTCAAACTGCCATAGGGAAATAAACGCCTGAAGCTGCCCGCTTTCCTCCATAACTTTTCCATAGACTCTATATTCCTCTCGTCCGAAAAGCTCCTTCTGCTCTTTATCCGTACGATATTCATCTTCCGGAAAGCTTTCCTGCAAAAGTCTGTATATTTGTTCAAAATAATCCGTTCCAAGTCTGGTCAGCATCCGGTTTCTCCCTTCCTTTGTACCAATATCATATTTTAATCCCAAAAGATTATCAATATTTTCCTCCATTTTTTTTATTGTTCTTCATCTTTTTACATCTGTATAAACAAAAAGCCGTCTTTACCGATATATGGTTTCAGCCTTTAAGGCCCCCTACATTCATTCCCTGGATCAGCTGTTTTTGTCCTATAAGGAAGATGATGACGGTGGGAATCAGTGCCAGAACAAGGGCAGCAAATAACGCTCCCCAGTCGGTAGCATAGCGTTGTACTTCATACAGGTTTGCAAGACCGACGGGAAGGGTCTGCTTGGTTCCATCCGTCAGCATGACTAAGGCAACCGGAAATTCGTTCCACGCAGACATGGAAGAAATCATGCACACCGTGATAATCCCCGGCTTTGCCATGGGTACAATAACCTGTGCCAATATGCGAAAAGGGCCACAGCCATCAATCATAGCCGCTTCTTCGTAATCATGGGGAATCATACGCAGAAAGCCGGTAAGAAGAAAGATCGCAAAGGGAAACTGCATGGTGGCATACAAAACTGCCAATGCCGGACGGTTATTAAGCAGATGCAGCGAGTTCATCTGCATGAACAGCGGAATCATAATAAAAGTAGCCTGAATAAAGATGGCTGCCATATAAATATTCAAAATCAGCTTTGAGCCAAAAAATCGGTAGCGAACCAGACAGTAGGCACAGGGGACGGCACAGAGGAGAATGACACACAGGGTAATGGCAACAATGATTACCGAGTTCCAGACATTGGTCAAAAGATTGGATTTTTCAATGGCCCGGGCATAATTATCCCATGCCAGTCCCTGTGGCAGAGAGAAGGCATTGGTCAAAAATTCGCTGTTAGTTTTAAAAGAGGAATAAATATTCCAGATCAGAGGGTACAACATAATAACCGTAACCATAATCATAAAAATTCGTACCAGCCAGCGCACGAAAGCGGCCTGACGGCGACTCTGTTCATTCGTCTTCATCTAATATACACCTGCCTTAAGATTCGTTGTTGGTAAGTTTACGGGAAAGCATGGACAGGGCTATGGAAATGGTCAGTGTAAAGACGGTGATTGCCATTGCATAGCCGAAATTGCCGTTAATGAAGCCCTGCTCATACATATATTGGAGCAAAACCGAAGAGGCACCATTAGGGCCGCCGCCGGTCATAACCTTAGATAAGGTAAAACTCAGGTTAATGGTGCCGGAAAGAGCAAGAACAAAAGTAATACCGATAATATCTTTTATCAGGGGAAGCGTAATCAGCAATAATTGGTGAACCGGTCCGGCTCCGTCGATGGTGGCTGCCTCATAAATCTCATTGGAAATGCCATCCATTGCTGCAATATGCATAACCATGTAATATCCGGCCGCCTGCCAGATCAGGGTAACTGCAATGCACCACAGCGCAGTGACGGCATCCCCCAGCCAGGATTTGGCCCAGGCCTGCAGTCCAACACCATTTAAAAAGCTGTTCAGAATACCCATTGTGGGATGAAAGACGAAGGACCAGATAATACTTACCACCGTCAGAGAAATAATATTGGGAAAGTAGAACACCGTACGATACAGGCCGCGTTCTTTTAAATCAGACTGGGAAATAATAAAGGCCAGAACCAGAGCAAAGGCAATGGTGACAGCAGGAACGCAGGCCATCAGCTTTAAGGTATTCTTTAGTGCAAGGATGAAATATTCATCCCGGAACATATATTCATAATTTTCCAGACCGATGAACTTACTGTTCAGTCCTAATGAGGTGGCATTGGTTAAGGACAGCCATAATGCACGGAATGTGGGAATCACCGTAAAGGTCATGGTAAGAAAAAGGGCCGGTAGAACGCATATACAGATAAAGCCAACAGGCCTTTTCATTTTACTGTGCCTTATCTGCTTGGCAGCTTGAGAACTCATTCAATTACTCCTTTCAACAAAATGGCACCATGCCAAAGGATGCAGCATGGTGCCTGATAAGTCTGTGCGTTTTATTGGGGACTACCGGGCACTCATGGAGTTAACTTCCTTAAAGGAATCCTCAACTCCCTGAGCCCACTCCTGGGCACTCATCTTGCCGGTCATAACATCAGACAGAACCTTAAATACCCTGTCACGGGGAACTACCTTACAGCCTTCCGGCAAAGCAGCAAATCCAAATACCATAGAGGTGCCATGCTCATATACTGAGTTCATGTTATAAATACCGTCAGAAACAAGCCCCTTCGACAATTCAGTGGCATCCTTCAATGCATAGATACCATTAGCCTTCTGGGCAAACAGCTTCACCGAATCCTCTGTATACAGGAAACGCAGAAACTCTTTAGCCAACTGAGGATTTTTTGCATTGGCAGGAATGGAAAACTGTTCAACACTGGTCATCACATATGCCTGATCCCCTTTTTTCAGAACAGGGGCAGTCCATAAACCAAATTCAAAGCCATCGGCACGGGGAGCCTCAGCCATTTCGTTTTCCATCCAGTTGCCATTGGGGATGAACAGACACTTGTTCATCATCATTTCAGTTTGGGATTGAGTGTGATTCAATGCAACAGTACCATCCAGCAAATATCCATCTGTACCGATTTTGGCTATGTATTGGAGTATCTCCATGACTTCCGGTGTTGAATAAGAGCCTTCAACGTAGTTAGAAATATCCCCTACATGATCCAGACCGGCTGCGGAAGCCAGTGCAGGCCACAGGAATGACTCCATATAACCGGGATAAATACCGGCATAAGTCATTAAAGCGTAGCCATCCTTCTTAGCCTGATCTCCCAGGGCAAAAAACTCATCCCAGGTAGTAGGCAGCTCATAGCCCATTTCCTCAAACAAAGTCTTATTATAGACAAGTCCCATGGGACTGCTATTGAAGGGAGCAAGATAGATTTTTCCATCCCCATAGGGCTGACACTTTGCGGTCTCTAAAACCCCTTCGTTAATCTGATCCTTCAGCGGTGTATCATCATCAATACCCGGCCCCTCAAATACATCGGTGATATCCATCAACCCTTTTTCCTTGATAATGGAAGCAATCAGACCTGTGGAATCGTTATCATTCATTACGATAAAGTCGGGAACATTACCGGCAACAATCTGGGGACGGATAACATCACCGATTGACGGACTGATCTGCATCTCCACCTCCACACCGGGATAAGCCGCCTCAAATCTATCCACGATCTCATTCCAATAATCAGGGCCATAGCCACCTTCAAATACGGCAATACTTAGTTTCTTGTTCTCAAACTGTTCTGCCCCTGCTGCCCTCTCATCGTCGGCTGCCGCTTCAGAAACGGCAGTATTTTCCGGCTCCGTATTGGTGCTTGAAGCCGAATGGGAATCTGCCGCTTTGCTACAGCCGACCACCATAGCGGCACACATACTGACTGCAAGCAGAGTACCGATTGTCTTTTTCATGTTGTTTCCTCCTTTTTATATTTTATTGGGGAATACACCCCTTTGACTGTCTACATTATACTTATTCATGCTCCCGGATTGAATATACACAATTTGCACAAAGCTATACGATATTGACTTTTTTTGTGTTTGTATTTAATATAAAGGCAAAATGGAACCTATTATGATCTGATTTTAGAAAAGGGGCTTGTGTGAAATCACCAAAAAAATCCCGGGTATAAAGCTAATGAATTGTTTGCGTTATTTTAAAATCCGCAACAGACTTTTATTTATTTTTCTATTTATTTCCCTTGTTCCGGTGACCTGTATCGGTATTTATGCTTACAATGTGTATACACAATCTATTAACGATAAGTTGGGGCGCTCTAACGAACAGGCCATGTATTTACTAAATCAAAGCTTTATTACCGAGCTGAATGTATTTCGTACATATATGGACACCCTCTCCATTGATGATGACTGCCAGCGTGTTCTTTCCAAGTCAGGTGCTGAAAGCTTTACTCTGGATGAGCAGGATGTACAGGCTCTTAATCATTTGCGCACAAAAGTGCCCTTCCCTTCGATTTACCTGAAGAACCTTCGAATTCTGGACCGCAGCCGAAACATTGTATATGATCTGGGATATGATGACATAAACGCAGAACGCTTTGCTGAAATTGTGGAGAATATTGATCAGGCCTCCCCCCATGACTCCCTGCAATACATCCATACCTATCGAGGCAGAGATAAAATCGTTCTGGGACGCAAAATCTACAGTATGTATAATCTCAGTGAGCACATTGGTTATATTCTGCTTTATCTTGACGAAAATTTTTTCAGTAATACTCTGTTTACCAATGTATCCTTCGGAGATGATTCCAATATTATGCTTGTACGCGGTGACGGCTATATTATTTCTTCCCAGGAGCGGACTCTGCTGGGTTCTCAGGTGGAAAGCGATCTGCTGAACGAGATTCGGAAAAATAAAGAAATTTTGTCCCAAACCTTTTATTCATCAAAGGGCGGTGAAAAACAGGTGGTTATTTCCAACTATAATGCTGATTTTGACAATTACCTGGTGGCCACCTTCCCTTATCGGTATATTTCAGAGGAGACAAGCCAGATTAATATGCTTCTGGTGGTTATAGCCGTGTTATTAATTTTCTTCTGTCTATATATTACCCTTTTCGTTTATGCCAGCATTATGCAGCCCATCAATCATATTATTACCGTCTGCAGCATCACTTCCGATAAAAATCTGAACATTTCCATTGGGGATACCAGTCCCGATGAGTTAGGCTTCCTGGGCCGTACTATCGACGGGATGATCCAGGAAATCAGGATGTTTGGTATTCGTTGGAACCGGGATCAGGAGCTTAAGCGTAGCCTTGAACTGGAGGTTCTGCAATATCAGATCAACTCCCACTTTCTCTTCAACACACTAAACTCTCTCGGTGTCGTTGCCCAGATGAATGATGTACCCATACTGGAGCAGGGAATTTCGTCCCTTACCATTTTATTGCAGCACACTCTTGTCAAAAAGCAGGAGCTGATCCCCCTCTCACTGGAAATTGAGAATCTGAAGCACTATTTTACGCTTCAAACC
The DNA here is from genome assembly GCA_051879275.1 of Lachnospiraceae bacterium. Classification (GTDB taxonomy): domain Bacteria; phylum Bacillota; class Clostridia; order Lachnospirales; family Lachnospiraceae; genus SFDP01. The sequence goes on along the minus strand of JBJELS010000110.1, from coordinate 205 downwards.
ATCCGCTATGCAGGAATGTTTCAGGTCAGCTATGATCTGGATGAAGAGACCTTGGCCTGCGAAATCCCACGCTTTGCTTTGCAGCCACTGGCCGAGAATGCAATTATACACGGTACTTTTGAGGAGGATGAGCCTATCTCCATTACGGTAGAAAGCCGTTTTTCCCATAAGGATACCATTGAAGTTATTCTGGGCGACAACGGCT
>JBJELS010000109.1:0-13139 GCA_051879275.1 Lachnospiraceae bacterium | reverse complement strand
TGCGTTGTATATACAGGAACACATGACAATGAAACATTAATGGGATGGTTAGGTTCCATTACCCCATCTGAATATAAAAACGTAAAGGAATATGTGGATTATCAAGGTTATGACAACAGTGACCTGGCCGATAGATTAATTTGTCTGGCACATAGCTGTGTTGCAGATACTTGTATCATCCCTTTTCAGGACTATCTTCACCTGGATAATAAAGCACGTATCAATCAACCCTCTACCTTGGGTGGAAACTGGATATGGAGAATGCAGACAGAAGATATGAACGAGGCTTTAGCCCAGTATATAGGGAGCTTGACTACACTATATCAAAGAGCATAGTCTTACGTAAAAGGAGTAAATTATGGCTAATCTTACCATAAAGGATATCGCAAAAATATGTGGAGTAGGAACCAGCACAGTATCCCGTGCCATGAATGATGATGTAGGGATAAACGCTGCTACCAAGGAGAGAATTTTAAAGGTTGTGAAGGAATTCAATTACGTTCCCAATAACAGTGCCCGAAATCTGAAGGTAAGCGATACCAATACCATAGGTGTTATGGTAAAGGGAAGGAATAATGGTTTTTTTCAGGGGATGTATCCTTTTATTGAACAGGAGCTGCAAAAGGTAGGCTATGATTTTACTTTAAAAGAGATTTCCTGGAATGATAATAATATTACCCAAACAGTGGAAATGGTTAAATCTCAGAAGCTAAAAGGTGTAATCTTTCTGGGTGGTATGATTGAAGATTTGGAAAGATTTCGGGAGCATCTGGAAATCCCATATGTTTTTTGTACGGTTGCAACTGATTTTAAAGATAAGAATTGTAATCTGGTTGCCATTGATGATGAAAAGGAAAGCTATAAAATCGTAGATTATCTGATTAAAAAAGGTCATAAAAAGATTGCTATTATTGCAGGGCAGCAGCGTGATTGGGCCGTGGGACGATTAAGATTAAAAGGGTACAGAATGGCATTGCAGACAAATAATATTGCTTATAATCCGGCACTGGTTGCTTATCAGAAAGATGATCTTCCTGACTATAGTGCTGAAAATGGGTATGCCGTCATGAAGGAGTTGTTAGAATCAGGGGAAGAATTTACGGCCATTTATGCAATATCAGATTTAATTGCATTTGGTGCGTATAAGGCAATCTACGATGCCGGTAAGAAAATTCCGGAGGATTATTCAGTAGTTGGATTTGATGGAATTGAAATGACGAGATTTATGTATCCGGCACTAACAACTATAAGACAACCGGCAGAAGAAATGATAAAAAGTGCAATTAAAGTATTGACTGAAGCAATTAATGGGGACACAGAACCCCATCAACTGATTTTTGAGGCCAGGATAATGGAGCAGGAGTCCGTTAGGAATATGATGTAAACAGCAATCTCCGTTTATGAAGGGTGGAGATTGCTGCGAATAGAAGATTGTATATCGTCATGGAGAATCGGTGTATACGGGAAAAGCACATTGTAATGAGTTTATTGACAGCAAGGATAAAACACAGTATCTGTTTCTTGATTATGCGGAAATGTAGATATAGTTGTTGAATTTCTTCGTTGAGAGTGTTACACTCATTTTTGGATGGTATTTGAAAAAAGCTGTACCAAGAGAATTGTAACCTTTAATAAAAGAAAAAGAGTATCACCTATAGCAGCGTATGTGTACAGGCACAACGGAAGCGAAGGAGGTGATAGGATGAGAATAGGATTTATAGGAGCGGGTAAGGTAGGCTTTTCCCTGGGCAGATATTTTAGGGAGAATGATGTCTGTGTATCCGGCTACTATAGCCGTAATCCCAAATCTTCACGGGAAGCGGCAGATTTTACAAAAACAAAGTATTATGAAGCATCAGAGGATCTGATTAAGGAAAGTGATACTCTGTTTCTTACCGTCCCGGACGGGAATATTCATAAGGTTTATTCTGAAATTATTCAATCAGACATAGAAGGAAAAATTCTTGTGCATTGCAGCGGAGCATTATCCTCTATGGTCTTCTCAGGTATCAGTGGCAGGGGTGCCTATGGATACTCAATCCATCCAATCTGTGCCGTCAGTGATAAGCTGACCGGCTATCATGATTTATCCAAAGCATATTTTACAATTGAAGGAGAATTTACATATCTGCAGACGTTTAAGGAATTGTTTTGCAGACTTGGGAATCCGGTAGAGATCATTACTCCTCAGGTAAAGGTGAAGTATCATGCAGCAGCAGTATTTTCCAGTAATCTGGTGACCGGACTTTATTTTTTGGCATCAAAAATGCTAAAAAGCTGTGGATTAAGTGAAGACTTTTCCAACCAGGCGTTACTTCCTCTATTTATGGGGAATGTGAAGAATGTTGCTTCTCAAGGTGTAATGCAATCCTTGACCGGCCCTGTAGAACGGGCAGACAGGGAGACAATAGAAAAGCATCTGGCTGCCTTGACCGGAGAAGAGGAGCAGATTTATAGGCTGCTGTCTTTAGAATTGGTAAAAATTGCAGAAGAGAAAAATCCGGAAAGAGACTATGAAAACATATGGGGACTTTTGCAGGACTTTTAATTGGAGGAGGATTTCAGAATGAAAAACACGGTTATTACTTTTAGGGAAGCAAAAGAGAAGGGGCAGAAGCTTACCATGCTGACTGCCTATGACTACTCAACGGCTAAGCTTATTGATGAATCAGGGGTAAATTCCATTCTGGTGGGAGATTCACTGGGGAATGTGATACTGGGATATGAAGATACCATTTCTGTTACGATAGAAGATATGATCCATCATGGTGCAGCAGTAGCAAGAGGAGCAAAGAATGCGTTGGTCATCATCGATATGCCTTTTATGTCTTACCAAACCAGTGTATATGATGCAGTAGTAAATGCCGGACGGTTAATGAAGGAAGGCAGAGCCGGTGCGGTGAAATTGGAAGGAGGTATAGAAGTTTGTCCACAGATAAAGGCAATTGTTGCAGCAGGGATACCGGTAGTGGCGCATCTGGGACTCACGCCCCAGTCTATTCATGCCTTTGGTGGATTTAAGGTACAGGGAAAGAGTGAGGCAGCGGCAAAAAAGCTATTGGAAGAAGCAAGGGCCATAGAAGAGGCAGGAGCATTTGCCGTAGTATTGGAATGTGTTCCGGCAGGACTGGCAGAGCTTATTACAAGAGAGCTGAAGATACCTACAATCGGAATTGGTGCAGGAAACAGCTGCGATGGACAGGTACTTGTGTATCAGGATATGCTGGGAATGTTTTCTGATTTCACCCCAAAGTTTGTAAAACACTTTGCCAATGTGGGAGAGATAATGCGGGAGGCCTTTCAAGCTTATTGTAAAGAAGTGCAGGCCGGGACCTTTCCGGCAAAAGAGCATGAGTATACCATAGCAGATGATGTATTGAAGAAGGTGTATTAAAAGGAGAGAATAGGATGCAGACAACGGCAAAAACAGAGGAAGTAAGAGCACAGGTAAAACAATGGAAAAAAGAGGGAAAGACAGTGGGCTTTGTTCCCACTATGGGTTATCTGCACGAAGGCCACGCCAGTCTGATGGAGAAAGCAAAGGAACAGTGTGATAAAGTCGTAGTCAGTATTTTCGTTAATCCTATGCAGTTCGGGGTAAATGAAGATTTGGACAGCTATCCAAGAGATTTGGAGGCAGACAAAAGGCTTTGCCAATCCATTGGCGTAGACCTGATCTTTCGTCCTTCAGCAGAGGAAATGTATGAGGAGGATTTTTGTACCTTTGTAGATATGAATGGTCTGACCGGGGAGCTTTGCGGGAAATCCAGACCGACTCATTTTAGGGGTGTTTGTACAGTAGTCAGTAAGCTGTTCAATATTGTAGCACCGGATAGGGCATTTTTTGGACAGAAGGATGCACAGCAGCTGGCAGTTATCCGCCGTATGGTAAAGGATCTGAATATGGATATAGAAATTACAGGCTGCCCCATTATCAGAGAGGATGACGGACTGGCAAAAAGCTCCAGAAATACTTACTTAAATGAAAAGGAACGTAAGGCCGCGGTAATCCTGAGTCAGACGATTACACTGGGAGAAAGGCTTGTAAAGGAAGGGCTGAGGGATGCAGGAGAGCTGATTGCGGCCATGAAGGCAAACCTTGAGAAGGAACCCTTGGCCAGGATTGATTATGTTGAGGCAGTCAGCATGAATACAATTGCGAAGGTAGATATTATAGAGGGAAGTGTGTTAGTAGCTATGGCAGTCTACATTGGAAAGACTCGTCTGATTGATAATTTTATCACTGAATTATAGGGACTGTCTGGTGATATAGAATGCCATAGGCAGCTGAAGGGAGAAGATTATGCAGATACAGGCATTAAAAAGTAAGATACACCGTGCCACAGTAGTGCAGGCAGAGCTGAATTATATCGGAAGCATTACCATTGATGAAGCACTCCTGGAGCAGGCGGGAATTTTAGAATATGAAAAAGTGCAGATTGTGGATATTGATAATGGGGCACGATTTGAAACCTATGTCATCAGCGGACAGAAGGACAGTGGAATGATCTGTTTAAATGGGGCAGCAGCCAGAATGGTAGCTGTGGGGGATAAGATTATTATCATGGCCTATGCTCTGATGACACCGGAGGAGCTGAAAGCTGACCCACCCCGGGTAGTATTCGTGGATGAAGAGAACCATGTATCCCGCGTTACCCGCTATGAAAGACATGGCAGGCTGGAGGATTTGAAATAATTTATCCAGCCTGCCCCTTCACAGGCAGTCAGCTTATAAAAAGCTGACGAAGAGGATTGCTGTTTCAGGCATCGTTTTGTTCTTCTTCTGCACCGGTCTGTTCCTGATTAAAGGCCTTCCACTGAGTGCGTTCAGCAGATATAATCTGTTCGATATTATGAATAAAAATGTTTTCAATGGTTTCCGGACGTGTATTATAGGGAGCAGAGTGGGTCTTGAACAATACCTTCTGATAATGCAGTAAATCGGAAGCCGTCCGATAGGCTATCCAGTTTTCCTGCCATTTATACAGCTTACTTAAGGATTTAATTACGGCAATGGCTGCACCGCAGACTCCCACAATAAAGCCGATAATCTGAAAATTATCAGCATAGGAGGAAAGCAGGGGAATCAGGGCAGCCAGAATAATCTCAAAGGTTTGACTGACCGTATATTTTCTCTTACAGGAACAGGCCTTTTTTTCATACCATTCAATCTGGCAATTTACCCGTGTATTTATGTATTCTTCGATATTTACTGCTGTATTCATTTAACCTCCGTTCTGCTGTTTCAGCACTTTATCCGTAAAATTAATTGTATTGCTTTTATTTTGAAAAGAAAGTCCTGTTTTGTCAATCTTTTCTTCATTTTAATTGTATGAAGGGAAAAAACAGTGTATGATTAGAGCAGTGATTTACAGCTTTGGACAGCGTATGTATGTAGATGTAATGAGCAGATAAAAAGAAATGAGGGCGGTTTATCAATGAGGAATACAGCACAGCTTACAGTGGGTGGTTTTCTTTTTGGGAATATGGATGATGCAAAGCAGGCAAAAGAGGAAGAAGGGATGATTAAATTTCTGGAACAGAAGCTTAATTTTGAAGACACGACATCGACTTTGCGCGTTTATGAAAAAGCATTGAAGGAACGGATTTTTAAGACTCCTGTGGGCTTTGAATTTTTAAGAAAGATGCAGCAGGAAATGCTGAAGAGAGGAGTGCCGGAGGAGAATATTGAGGCAATCTCCATGTATCAGGTGTATTCCAGAACAGAGGAAGTGAAGCCGAAACGTATACTAAAGAAAAAGGTAAAACCGGATAAAACCAAGATTTATTTACGAAATTCCCTTTGGCTGAATATCGTACTGATTATTTTGATTGTAGGAATGTTTATCCTTTCTTTAATCGGAGAGGCTCCTAATATCGTTAATTACCGATATCGTATCCAGGATGAATATGCCGCCTGGGAGCAGGAGCTGACCGAGAGAGAGGAACGAGTCAGAGAAAAAGAGCAGGAATTAAATCTGGAGTAGAGTTTTCACAGATTAAACATATTTTTGAGATATACTGTTAATGAAGCTAAAGGTCATGGTATGGTTTTTCTAAGGATAGAACCGGCGGAGGGAATATGGATAAGCTGAAAATACTGGTGGTTGATGATGAAGACAGAATGAGAAAGCTGGTGAAGGATTTTCTGGTAAAAGCCGGTTATGTTGTTCTTGAGGCAAGTGATGGTGCCGAATGTATGGAGTTGTTTTATGCCGATAAGGATATAGCTCTTTTGATTCTGGATGTGATGATGCCTAATATGGACGGTTGGGAGGTATGCCGGGAGGTACGAAGTCTTTCGCAGGTACCCATAATTATGCTGACTGCCAGAGGGGATGAACGAGATGAGCTTTTAGGCTTTGAACTGGGAGTTGATGAATATATATCTAAGCCCTTCAGCCCTAAAATTCTGGTGGCAAGAGTGGAGGCTATTTTACGGCGCAGCCTGGGCCAGGGGGAAGAGGAAAAGCTGGAGATGGGAGGAATTATGTTGGATAAGGCTGCCCACACAGTGACCATCGACGGGAACCCTGTTGACCTAAGCTATAAAGAATTTGAGCTTTTGGCCTATTTTATGGAAAATGAGGGGATTGCCCTTTCACGGGAAAAAATCCTCAATAGCGTTTGGAATTACGATTATTTTGGAGATGCCCGTACCATTGATACCCATGTCAAAAAACTGCGCAGCAAGATGGGGGATAGGGGAGAACTGATCAAAACCATCTGGGGCATGGGGTACAAATTTGAGTGTTAGCAATGAGCAGAGCAAAAAGAGAGCCAAAGGCATTCATGTAAGTTTACTTGCATGAATGCCTTTGGCTCTCTTTTTATTGTGTGAAGCACAGACAGCGAGCGAAGCTGCGAAGCCGCTTTGCGAGATGGAAACCATTTTTCATAAATGGCATCCCCATTCTGTAAGAATGAAGGTCAGCTACCTCTGCCTTGCATAAGTCTGTCATTGAATTGACACATAATACGACACTTTATATAATTGAAAATAAATAAGTAGGGAAATTCTTTCTTCTGACAAGTATTTTTATAGGAGTGGAGGTAAAGTATGATGAGCTACCTGGGTGAGGAAATCAGGAAACTGGGCTTTGGCCTTATGCGCCTTCCCAAAAAGGGAGAGACCATTGATATTGAGCAAACCAAGCAAATGGTGGACAGATTTATGGAAGCCGGATTTACTTATTTTGATACGGCGTGGGCATATGAGGGCAGTGAGGTGGCTACCCGGCAGGCATTGGTAGAACGTTATCCCAGAGAAAGCTATCAGCTTGCCACAAAGAATGCTGCATGGATTAACTGTAAAACAAGAGAAGAGGCTATTTCCCAACTGGAGCAGTCTCTGGAAAACACAGGGGCCGGATATTTTGATTATTATCTGCTTCATAATTTAGGAGAAGAAAGAACACATTATTTTGATGATTTTGATTTATGGAGTTGGGCACAGGAAAAAAAGAAGGAGGGGCTGATCAGACATGTTGGCTTTTCCTTTCACTCCACACCGGAGGAATTGGATACCCTTCTTACTGCACATCCGGAAGTGGAATTTGTGCAGCTTCAGATAAACTATGCAGACTGGGATTTTCCGGCAGTTCAGTCAAGAAGATGCTATGAAGTAGCCAGAAAGCATGGTAAGCCGGTTATCATCATGGAGCCGGTCAAGGGAGGTATGCTGGCCAATCCACCCAAACCTGTACTGGACATTTTGAAAGCAGCGGAGCCTGAAAGATCAGCAGCCTCCTGGGCACTCCGTTTTGCAGCCGATCTGGAAGGGGTGATTACGGTTCTCTCTGGGATGAGTAATATCCGGCAGATGGAAGATAATCTTTCCTGCTTGGGTGAGTTTAAACATTTTACAGATTCACAGAAGCTGACCATTATGAAGGTTCAGGAAACCATCAAAACCATACCAATGATTCCCTGCACCACCTGTAACTATTGTGCAAAGGTCTGCCCGCAGAATATCGGTATTTCCGGTTCATTTACGGCGATGAATTATTTAACTCTTTACAATGATCTGGCACAGGCCAAGCATCAGGAGGAATGGCTTGTAGAAGGGCACGGGTTAAAAAAGGCGGCTGAATGTATTAAATGCGGTAAATGTGAGGAGGTCTGTCCGCAGCACATTCATATCCGTGATAATCTTGTTTGCGTTACCCGGGCCTTGGCATAATATGCTTTAGGCATATTATGAAGAGAATGGAGATTTCAGGATAATGGAAATAAGAAAAGGAACAGAGAAGGATGTAGAAGAGGTAGGCAGACTGTATGCCAATCTGTGTGATTATCTGGAGCAGAATATGAATTACTGCGGCTGGAAAAAGGATATATATCCCACCGAGGAGGATGCACTTTGGGGAGTAAAGGAAGACAGCCTGTATACAGCAGTAGAGCAAAAACAGATTATAGGTACAGTGATTTTAAATCATCATCAGGATAAGGCTTATGAGAGAGTAAAATGGCAGACAGAAGTATCTGCCGAGGAGATTATGGTAATCCATACTCTTGCTGCCCACCCGGATTATCTGCGATGTGGAGTGGGAAAAAAGCTCATGAATTTTGCCTTAAAACAGGCATTCCTATCCAAAATGAAAGCAGTCCGTCTGGATGTGTATGAGAAAAATATCCCTGCCATTCATCTTTATGAGAGTCTGGGCTTTAAATTTATCGGAAAGGCTGATTTAGGCTACGGCGACAGGGGATTGAAGTGGTTTAGGCTGTATGAAAAGAAAATAGCAAATTAAGTCATCATTATTTTTGATGAATAATGGTGATTTTTTTAGTTATATCAATATGCGGTATACAGTGTCCTTTTATCATAGAAAAAGAAAAGAACAACCGATTTTTTCGATTGCTCTTGATGTAGTATTTAGTTGTCTGTAAAAATAAAGCGAAAAACATTAAGGGATAAAAAGTCCGTCAACTGTAATTTGTAGTTCCCTTGCCAGACTAAATGCTAAAGACAATGTAGGATCATACTTGTTATTTTCAATCGCATTTACCGTCTGCCTTGATACACCACATTTTTTTGCCAATTCTTCTTGCGATAATCCCAATTCCTTTCGTCTGTTTCTGATTATATTTTCCATATCAACCTCCATGTTTTTTCTTGTAATACATGAGAGATACAAAATATATAATAGCGAGAACTTCCAGTTGGACAAAAGGATTCAGAGTAAGGGGCTGTGCCGTTGCAAACTTTTCAATGACAGTTAAAATATTTGCTCCAACCATGCCTAACAAAGTAAAAGAACTGGCTTTCCATACGATAATCTGATTGCGTTCATCTCCAGGCTTTAGAAGTGATACCAACATATAAACATCCAAAATAACAAATACAGCCAATACTACTCCTAAAAAAATCATGGCTCCTACTGGCATATTACTTTACTCCTTTCCTTATTTGCGTAATGTCAAACTCTTTTGACATTTTTACCATAACAGGACAAAAAAGAAATGTCAAGAGTTTTTGACATTTTTATTCGTTTATTTTACTTCTTCGTTTTCTCTTGTATAGGTACACATTTTTCAGCGTTCCGGCTGTCTGTAAAAAAGGTCATGCTTGATGAAATCTCTGAAAACTGCCATAATATATCGGCTTTTTTGCCCTTACTTCTCGAACGGCTGCGCGATTGCCCCGGCGACAAGGTTTATCTTATCCTTGCCGATTTCGCCGGACGGAAGTATAATACCCTTAGTCAAAAGTTCGTTTTTCATGTCGTCCTCCTTATATTCTGTGGTGCTGAAATGGTGCCCGGTCTTACACTTTAAAAAGGTACAATATTTTGATAAACTGAGGCTGCTTCAACAAGAAGGATTAAAAATGGTAAGTAATGATAAGACAGTTGCGATCAAAGCAATAGAAACGGAGTAAAAAAATGAAGCCAAAGGATTTAGTATCCATTTTATCCCTTGCAGAAAAACTAAAATGTACCACTCGACATGCAGATACTTCCACCGGACGAAGGGAAAGTGTGGCAGAACACAGCTGGAGAGTTACCCTGATGGCCATGCTTTTGGAGGATGAATTTCCGGATATAGATATTAATCGAGTAATCAGAATGTGTCTGATTCATGATCTGGGAGAGGCCTTTACCGGGGATATACCGGCTTTTGAGAAGACCGGAGAACAGGCGGACAAAGAGGAAGAGCTGCTTTTGGAATGGATAGAAGGCTTCCCGAAGGAGCAGCGGCAGCAGTTCAAAAGTCTGTTAAAGGATATGGAAGCACTGGAAACAAAGGAGGCAAAGCTTTACAAGGCGCTGGACAAGCTAGAGGCAGTTATTCAGCATAATGAATCCGATATAGCCTCCTGGCTTCCTCTGGAATATGAGCTCCAGCTGACCTATGGAACAAAGGAGGTACAGTTTTCTCCCTATTTACGAGAATTAAAGGAGTACATTAACGAGCAGACCAGAGAAAAAATAAACGGGAAAGACTGTAGCCAATGACAGCTAAAAAACTTTCTTTTGTAGCTATCTGAATTTGACATTTTGTGATAAAATAAAATAAAAACAAGGTGGAATGTATATGGAAAATATATTAGCAATCAAGGCCAATCTTTCCGATGAGGAAAAGAAGAAAATGCTTAGAAATATGACAGGCAAAAAACTTGATGGTACAGTGGACTATTCTGCCGTGAATGAAACAGCTTTGATGGATGCTGCAAAAAGAGATAGAGCCAAGCAAGAGATGTTGACCTATATGATACAGTGCCTGAAGGAAGAGTATGGAATCAGTGATTGTAGTGAGCTTTTATTGATGTGGGAGGATTATAAAGAAAAGCATAATATTGTAATAAAGGAGCCCATTTATTATGAATGATATGTTTTATAAAATTGAATACTGTCTGAAATATAAGGATGAGATAGTATTTAAATTTAACATCAAGAATAAAAGTCTTACCATGATTAATGAGAAGCTTCTCCCCCTGTCTTTATACAATAAGCCGCAGGATTATTCGCTGGTGCAGAAATTTATTGCAGATAGAATTTTGATGCTGAATCGGGAATTTTGTAAAGAGATTCTGACCTCCTGCGGTATTGAAGATCAAAATGATATGAATATCTGTATCATGTGCAAAGGATTGAGCTTCAGAGATAATTACTGGATCAGTAGAACCAACAGTACGGAAAAATGGGCCGATGTAAATTTATATCAAAATGAGTTTTCGGTGAATATTTCCAAGGTGGCTTTAACGGGAAATATGAAGGATTCTACCATTGATGCTACGTTGGGGGATAAGATATTTACCGGAGAGCTGACCAATAAGGGAACCAGGGCAAAGTGTTATTTTCGGCATAATAATAAGCTGTATCTTTTCAAGCATGAAACGAAGGAAGAGATTATGTCAGAGATGGTAACCTCTTTTATCGCCGATGCACTGAATGTTCCCTGCTCTGTTTATCGGAATATTAATTTATACGATAAGGAGTGCTCTGCCTGTGAGATTTTTACTTCTGAGGATAGGGAGCTTATTCCTTGCAGAGATGTACTTTCCCATTTTAATACCATAACCATGAATCATCAAGGGCCGTGTTATAAGGCTTTTATGACCGTGGATCCGGAAAATTTTATTAAAATGCAGATTTTGGACTATGTTACCTTAAATACGGACCGCAACAGGGATAATTTTGGATTTTTAAGCTGTAACGGTTCTCTGGTCAGTCTGTATCCGCTCTTTGACCATGATTCCTGTTTTAAGGGGGTAAGTACAAACGGAGTTTACTTCCCGGCAGGGATAACCTTTGCCAAGACTCTGGAGCTGCTAAAGACTACTTACTCTGCACAGTATAAGAGCCTTTCTAAGGATATTTTACGCTTTAAGGAGATTACTAATTCAGAGGAATTTAAAGAATTATTCCTAAAATATAAGTCCTCCATTGTCTATTATGGGATGATTGGAAGAATTAATAATTTATAAGGCAGGAAGAATATAATGAAGGAAACGATTCGTTTGTTTGATCAGAACGGATATGAAACAGAATTTGAGAGCAGGGTAATTTCCTGCCGGATGGATGAAGAGGGAAGATTCCGGGTGGTTTTGGAAGAAACCCTCTTTTTTCCTGAAGAGGGTGGGCAAAGCTCAGATCAGGGAATTTTGGATGGTATTCAGGTTTATGATGTACAGATTAAAGAAGGATTGATTTACCATTACACAGAGGAGAAGCTTGAACCGGGGAAAATGGTTAAAGGAAGAATTGATTGGCAGCATCGCTTTTCCAACATGCAGCAGCATTCCGGTGAACATATTTTTTCCGGTACGGTAAATCGTCTCTATGGATTAAATAATGTTGGCTTTCATTTAAGCAATCAAAGCGTTATTATGGATTTTGACGGAATACTGACTTTAGAACAGTTAGAGACTGTGGAATGGGAGGTTAATGAGGCTATAGCCCAAAATCTGGAGATTCAGGTAAGTTATCCCACGAAGCAGGAGCTTGCCTCTTTGGAATACCGCAGTAAAATCGAGATTGAAGGACAGGTGAGGATTGTAACTATTCCAGAATATGATGTTTGTGCCTGCTGTGCTCCTCATGTGAAGCGTACCGGAGAAATCGGACTGTTAAAGATTATGGGTGTACAGAATTATAAAGGGGGAGTCCGGGTCAGTATTCTTTGCGGCTTCAGGGCGCTAAGAGCTTTTCGGGAGAAAAATCGAATTATATCTGAGCTGACCAATCTGCTCAGTACCAATCAGGAAGCTCTTCCCATCCAGGTTGAGAAGCAGAAGGAAAAGATCTACAGCCTGAAAGGAAGGCTGTCAGAGGCCAGGCGAAAGCTGATGGAATATCGGATTGCCGAGATACCCTCCCGTCAGCAGAATGTACTGCTTTTTGAATCCCACCTGGAAACTGAGGATGCTCGTAACGCGGTTAATTTGATGATGGAAAAGCACAATGGAATTTGCGGTGTTTTTGTAGAAAAGGAGGAAGGCGGATACCAATATATCCTTGGAAGCAAAACGGTAAACTGTAGGGAGCTTGCCGCTTTGCTTAAAGAAAAACTGTCTGCCAAAGGGGGAGGCAGTGAGGTTATGATTCAAGGCTCTGTGGCGGCTTCCCGGGAAGCCGTGGAAGAAGCTTTGGCAGAGTAAATTAAGCTATTCCATTTCAATTAATTCGTATTCT
>JBJELS010000108.1:0-13173 GCA_051879275.1 Lachnospiraceae bacterium | reverse complement strand
ATTCCGTAGTAATCCACACATTCCGTCCAGATATTATTGACCTTTATATATTCCTTCCACTCCGGTGTCCGGTAAGCCAGCTGATGAATAAGCAGCATTCCCCCAATGGAGGCTGCGGCAGTAAGCAGAAATCCGGCATATTTTTTCCATATACACAGATTCAGCTTTCTGTCCTCCAAATACCATTTCCCCAGAAAGATCATCCCTCCCATGGGCAGACACATATAGAAAGCATTTTGCCGGATATTCAATGACAGTACGGCCATAAAAATTGCGGGGATGTTTCTTATAAGATATTCCTTTCCCTTCACCTCTTTGGTGCCCGCAGTCAAAAAAAGAAAGATTGCTGCTGCCCCGCACATGGCTGCTGCCTGGGTATACTGGATAAACAGGAGTATACGGATATTGGAGAACAAAAAGAGAAGCAGGACTCCTCCGCTGATAATAAACCGCTTCAGAGAATGCTTGATCCGAAAGAAAAATCCGGCATACAGGGCCAGTGCACACAGGGCACAGGCCCCATGAAGCATAAGGGCATACCAGGGAATCTCTGAGGTTATGCCATACAGTACACAAAGCAGCCAGGCCAGCGGATAAAGCATATAGGTCACTCTGGGTTCGGGATACCCCAGATAGCTGCCTGAAATGACCATGTATATAGTCCAGTCATCATTAATTCCATAAATGGGAGTGAAATTTCTAAATAAATACCAGTAAAATCCCAGGAGGATGATCAGAAAAAGAATCCCTCCCGCTAAAGCTTCACCCAAATCTTTCCTTGTGATTTTTCTCATTATCCATACCTTTCATACCATCGCTGAAATACATAATATGCCCATACCATACGGGAATAGTTTTCTCCCGTTCCCGCCCCCCGGTCTCCCGTTTCCAGGTAGTGGGCAATAAAATCAGCTGTAGCTTCTTCCCGGAAAATATCCTGCCTTCTCAGGAAATCTTTATTGCTGTAATCCAGAAGTCCTTCTCTGAGAGGGCCTCTCAGCCACTGATCAAGAGGCACGGAAAATCCGGTTTTAGGCCGCTCCAAAAGCTGTCTGGGAAGATAATCATAGGCCAATTCCTTTAAAATCCTTTTTTTGTTTTGACCACTGTATTTATACCTGTGGGGCAGGGTGAAGGAAAATTCCATAATCTCCTTATCCAGAATGGGGCATCTGGTTTCCAGAGAATATTTCATGCTTGCCCGATCCACCTTTACCAGTATATCTCCCGGCAGATAGGTGTCCATATCCAGAAGCATGCGGCGAATCTGCCAGTTTTTCTCCTTATAACGTTCTTCTCCCAAAAAACGATAGTCCAGCTGCTCCTGCTTTAGCAGTCCTCTGGCCCTCTTTCCTTTCAGGTAGTCAAAGGGCTGCACCTTATACTGCTTCAGGCGGTTGCCTGCCACTGCCTGCACCTTGCCGGGAAGCCGCTCCAGCAGCCCTGCCTGCTTTATTCCGGGCAGATTGCAGATTCCGTAAAGGCAGGCACCAAACGGCTCCAGCTTCTGCATCTTATCCAGCATCTGGTAGTTATTGTAACCGCAGAAAAGCTCATCACCTCCATCTCCGGAGAGAGCAACCGTTACCTCTTCCTTTGCCAGCCGTGCCACCAGCATGGAAGGAATTTGAGAGCTGTCGGCAAAGGGCTCATCATACCAGACAGGTAAATCCTCAATGAGGGATAACATCTCTGCCTCTTCCACATATAATTCCCGATGATCACAGCCCAGATATTCTGCTACCTGCTTAGCATAAACCGCTTCATTATACCCGGGATGGTTAAAACCGATGGAAAAGGTTTTCACCGGTCTGCTGCTCTCTTGGGCAGCTATGGCCGTAATCAGAGAGGAGTCATATCCCCCGCTTAAGAAGGTTCCCACCGGGACATCTGCAATCATCCTTAAGCCTACTGCTTTTTTCAGCCTTTCCTTAAGCCCCTCCACGGCTTCTTCAAAGGAGCCGGTGAAGCTGTCTTTCAATTGGTTATATTTTTCGGCCACATCCCAATACTTCCATCGCTTCATCCCATTGGCACTATACTGCAGAATCGTACCTGCCTCCAGCTGGTATACATTTGCCAAAATCGTATCCGGTGCAGTCAGGTGCTGCTTAACCAGAAATCGTTCCAGCAGCTCCTGCCGAAGCTCCTTCTTAAAGCCGGGACAGGCCATGATCGGCTTTAACTGCGAAGCAAAAACCAATCCCTGGGGATGAATCCAATAATACAGCGGTTTCTTGCCAATGGGATCTCTTGCCAGATAAACCATGTTCTCATCCCTGTCATAAAGAGCAAGGGCAAACATTCCGTTAAACCGTTTTATGCAGTCAATCCCCCATTTCAGGTAGGCAGCCAGAATAACCTCTGTATCACTGTGGGAGCGAAAGAAATAATCCATTAGTTCCTCCCTAAGCTCCTGAAAATTGTAGATTTCTCCGTTAAAAACGATGGAAACTCTTCCATCAGCAGAATGCATGGGCTGATGGCCCAGAGGGGACAGATCCAAAATCGCCAGTCGGCGATGGGCAAATCCTATGCTAAAGCCATCCTTCCCAGAATAAATTTCTACACCGCTGTCATCCGGCCCCCGGTGAATCAGGGTGTCATTCATGGCAGAAAGCTGCTCCCGGCTGATATTCAATTTACTGTAAAACCCACAAATTCCGCACATGCTCTATCCTTTCCGACCGTATTCCCTTCACCTGCTGCCATAATCAATTTAGCTCCCCGGTCAGGTAAAATTCCTGTAGCCTGACCCCCTGACTGAGTACATCATAGCCGGCTTCCTTCACCTGCTTTGCGTATTCTTTCCGTTCTGCCAAAGAAGTGGGATTCTCTTTCCCTTCTTTGTTTCGGGTCTCTATCCTTTTGGCCCAGCAGGCTGCCGGCTCCTGAATGGACAGCTGTTCCAGCAAATCCGTAATTACGGCTTCCCCGGTCACACTATCCGATAAAATTCCCCTTACTCCGTTGGCCTGTGCTTCTATAGCAGTACCCGGAAGTCCTTCATAGAAGGAAGGCAGCAAAAAGAAGTCCATGGCATTATAGTAATGGTAAACATCCTTTTTATTTCCCAAAAACAACACTCTCCCGGAGAGTCCTTTCTCCTTTGCTTCCTGTCGAATACTCTCCATCAAAGGCCCTTCTCCCAACAGCATCAGCACCGTTTCAGGCAGCTTTCCCTGCTTCTCCAAAACCATACATTCCGCTAAAATATCCAGCAAATACCCATGATTTTTCACTCCGGAAAAACGGCCCACATGGCCCAGGACAAAGCTGTCTGCAAGACCCAGTCCGGCTCTGATTTCCTCCCTGACTCTGCTGTCAAAAACAAAACGCTCTACCTCAATAGCATTAGGGATAAACTCTACCCTTCCTGCCTCCATGGCCTGTTTCCCAAAGACAGCCACACCTGCCAGCTGTGAGCAGGTAAAGCAATAATCGCTTTTTTTCCAAAGATTTTTTCGTAAAGCCTTCGTCACCAGTCCCTTAACCCCCGGCTCCACCCCTGCACTCCGGGCATGAGCGATGGTAAGCTTTACCCCTGCCTTTTTGGCAAGGGGAAGATACAGGGAGGCTGTACTGGTCATATGACCGTGAATCACCCTGATTTCAGGATGGCTGATAAACAATTTCTTCCAGGCTCGCTTATAGGTCAGAATATTCACGCCGTTAAACCTTGGCAGATGAAATATCTGTCCTCCCAGCTCTTCAATCTCTTTCTCATAGAAGCAGTGCTCCGAGGTGTGCTGGGCAAAGTAAAACTGTACTCTGGAGCGATCCATATGCCGATAGATATCCATAATCCGACTCTCTGCACCACCCATATCCATTCTGCCTACTACATGTAAAACGATAACAGGCTGACTCATTTTTTCACTCATTTTTTTCTTTCACTGTTCCTTACTTTTTCCTGACCGCAGAGCCACCAGAAAATGCTTTGCAGTAGCCAGCAGATATTCCTTTGCTCTTCCCCAGATTGTTCGTCTGACAGGAGGTACCTTAAGATATTCCGAAAAGGAAATAAAGTCTGTCTGATGAGCCTCCAGCATTTTTTTTGCTGCGGCAAAGTCCTGCTCATTCATGGTATCTGTATGAAAAACCAGAGTTGTATATCCTGAAGGCTTATGAATATCCCTCTTCTTTTGCAGTGCAATGGGTAAAAAGGTCATTCCCCGCCATTGATAAGGGCCTTTTCCAAAACCGTCGGTAATGAATCGAAAACCCTCTTTTTTTAAGCAATCCACAGTATGCTTATCATAGCTGTGTCCCGGTGCCATGAAGATATCGGTTTCCACTCCCATGGCAGCCAGCTTTGCTTTCCCATCCCGGATCATCTCCTCCTGCTTTCCGGCTTCTACTCCGGCAAATTCTCCAAAATGATTAAGCGGAAACAGGCCTCCCTTCCCGGTAGTATAAAGATGTCTCCAGCCGTGCATGGCGATTGCCCAGCCCTTTTTTCTCCATTCCTCAAGCTTGCCGGCAAAATCCGGATGAGCCTCATTTTTCATCAGGTTCTTGTCCCGATTATCCGGTACAACTCCCAGCAGTGGGGCAATATGATATTGATCCAGTAATTGCTCCAGACGATTGAAATTTTCCCAATCCATGGTAGGAGTAATATCGTCCAGACGAACCGCTATTTTCATTCTTTCACCTTTTTCCTAAATTCCTCAGCTCCATAGCCGGCCCTTTCGGTTACAGCTTCCGGTAAAAGTCCACCAGAGAATCGATTCCATAGCCGGCGGCTTTAATCTCTTCGCCCCGGGAGTATCGTCGTACACTGCTGCTTTCCTGCAAATAAGAAATGGCTTCCTTGGCCCAGGCCGAAGCCCCATCCTCCAAAGCCTTCCTTCTTACACAGTCGGTAAGAAGGATTTCCTCGGTTATCCGTTCAGAAATCAAACAGGGCAGCCCCGTATTCTGTGCTTCCACCAAAGACACGGGAAGTCCCTCATAAATCGAGGGAAATAACAGCAAATCAAACATCTGCAGAAAGCAGACTACATCCTTTCTTCTGCCGGTCAGGATTACTCTGTCCTCCAAACCTGTCTGTTTGATTTTTTTCTCAATTTCCTCCCGCAGCTCTCCGTCTCCCACAAGAAACAAAACTGCCTGATTATCCGATTCACTGATTTTATGGAAAACATCCAATAAAAAATCATGGTTTTTGGCATAGACAAAATTGCCCACATGGCCGTATACATGGGCCTCTTCTACCTTCCACTTGCTGCGCATTTTCTTTCGTATACTCTCATCATAGGAAAACTCTGCCGTATCAATGGCATTAGGAACAAAGAGGAAGTCTCTTTTCCCAAACATCCACCTTCCCGCCTCCTGAGAACAGGCAAAGCGGCGGGTAGGAACAACTCCCATCCAATTCCGGAAGAAGGCATGAATCCCTTTATGGCCGGTAGTGGTGGAATGGGAATGCATGATAGCCTCCTTTGCTCCTCCCATTCTGGCCGCCAGTAAATCCACTACGGTAAAGGCATTGTCAGAGTGTCGGCATACGATATTATATTGGTTATCCCTGACCACCCTTCTGATTTCCAGAAAGTTTTTTACCGGATTTTTTCCCTTACGAGTCACGTAATAAAGCTTCCCGCCCATAGCCTCAATCTCCTCATCATAGGCATTGTCTTTTTTCCCATGAACGATGAAATCAAACTGTATCTGACTGCGGTCAAGCCTGCGATAGATATTCATAATGAAGTTTTCAAATCCACCGGGAGCCATGGCCCCCACTATATGAAGGATCCGTTTCATCCTAATCTCCTGACTCTCAGAGGTTTGCTTTATACCAGTCAATGGCCAGAGCAATTCCTTTTTCAAAGTCATACTCCGGATTGTAGCCTAAAAGCTTTCTGGCTTTACTGATATCTGCATTAGAATGCTTAATATCTCCTGCCCGATCCGGGCCGAAATTGGGCTCAATATTTTTCCCCAGAGCCCTGCACAGATCGTAATAAATATCAATCAGATATTCTCTGCCGCCGTAAGCTATGTTATAGGCTTCTCCTGCGGCCTCGGAAGATGCCAGGCAGGCCTTTAAATTGGCCTCTATGACGTTATCGATATAGGTAAAATCCCGAGACTGTCTTCCGTCACCGTTGATGGTGGGAATCTGGTCATTAATCAGCATTTTAATAAATTTGGGAATCACCGCCGCATAGGCTCCGTCCGGATCCTGATGTCTTCCGAATACATTAAAATAGCGCATACCATAGGTATCCAATCCGTACAGCTTCTTATACAGCCTGCCATACTCTTCATCCACCCGTTTAGTCAGGGCATAGGGGGACAGAAGATTCCCTTCCTGTCCTTCCACCTTGGGAAGCACCGGATGGTCTCCGTAAACCGATGAGCTGGAAGCATAAATAAACTTTTTTACTTCCTGTTGTCTGGCTGCTTCCATCATATTCAGGGTGCCCCGTATATTCACCTCTTCATAAAAAAGCGGCATCTCAATACTCCTGGGTACGCTTCCCCAGGCCGCCTGATGCAAAACGTAATCCACACCTTCACAGGCCTTGATACAGGTGTCCAAATCCCGGATATCTCCCTGGATAAAGCAATAATTCTCTCTGTCCTTTAAACGATTTACGTTTTCCACCTTCCCTGTAGACAGGTTGTCCAGGCAGCGTACCCGGTATCCCATGTCCGTAATGGCTTCACACAGATTCGAGCCGATAAAACCGGCACCGCCTGTGACCAGAAATAAACTGTTTTCAGGAAAAATCAACTCTTGATAACCCATGGCTATAATCTCCAATAAGAATAATATTCATTATCATACATTTTTCTGCGATAGATTCCCTTAATATCGGCCAGCACTCTGCACTTGTTTTTGGGATTGAAGAAGGACGCCATCTGCTCCTGGTCAATATGCAAAAACTCCTGATGGGCCACTGCCACAATTACGGCATCCATATCCTTCACCTCATTAAGCGTTTCAAAGGTAATGCCGTACAGCTTCTTTGCCTCCTTTGCATCAGCAACAGGATCCACCACTGCAGGAATAATTCCATATTCCCCTAATTCCCGATAAATATCGATAACTTTGGTATTTCTGGTGTCCGGACAGTTTTCCTTGAAGGTAAAGCCCAGAATGGCAACCCTAGCACCGTTTACGGGAAGTCCTGCCTTAATCAGATTCTTAACCACACTTTCCGCCACATATTTACCCATATCATCATTAATCCGACGGCCGGAAAGAATAATCTGGGAATGATAGCCCAGCTGCTCCGCCTTGTAGGTCAGATAGTATGGGTCCACACCAATACAGTGTCCTCCCACCAGTCCCGGAGAAAAGGGAAGAAAGTTCCATTTGGTTCCCGCCGCTTCCAATACCGCTTTGGTATCAATACCCATTTTATTAAAAATAATGGAAAGCTCATTCATAAAGGCAATATTAATGTCTCTCTGGCTGTTTTCAATGACCTTAGCCGCCTCTGCCACCTTGATGGACTCAGCCCGGTGGACTCCTGCCTCCACCACCAGCTCATAAACCAATGCCACCTCATCCAGGGTCTCCTCATCCATACCGGAGACAATCTTGGTAATGGTTTCCAGGCGGTGAACCTTATCACCGGGATTGATTCTCTCCGGAGAATAACCCACCTTAAAATCCACGCCGCAGGTCAGGCCGGATTCCTTTTCCAGAATAGGAACACAGACCTCTTCTGTAACTCCGGGATAAACCGTAGATTCAAAGACGACGATGGAGCCTCTGGTGAGATTTTGTCCCAGCAGTCTGCTGGCTCCCTCTACCGGCGTTAAATCCGGCGTATGGTCATCATTTACCGGAGTGGGTACCGCCACAATATGAAATTTGGCCTCCTTCAATTTTGCCGGATCTGCAGTAAATTCCACGGCAGTCTCTTTGATGACCTCATCTCCCACCTCTCTGGTGGGGTCGATACCGGACTGATAAAGCCTGATCTTCTCCTCATTTAAATCGAAGCCGATAACCTTAACCTTACGGGCAAAGGCTACGGCAATAGGCATACCCACATATCCCAGTCCCACCAGGGATATTTTTTCTTCTCCCTTGACTATCTTTTCGTACAAACTCATAAGAACCTCTCATTCTGCCGGATTTACAGCATTTTTTATTTCCTCCAGATAGCACTGGGCCACCCGGTTTCGATCAAATTCCTCTTCCATCTTCCTTCTGGCAGCCTGTCCCATAGCCTCCCGTTTTGAAATGGACAGATTTAAAAAGCTTTCTACTGCCTTTTCCAGGGCTTCCCTGCTTCCGGCCTCAAAAAGTAATCCGGTCACCTTATCCTCTACTGCCTCCATACAGCCATGAATATTAGTGGCAAGCACCGGTCTGGCTGTAGAAGCCGCCTCCAAAACAACATTGGACATTCCCTCATGATAGGAAGCAACAATCGCTGCATCTGCCTTACGGTAAAAGGAATGTACGTCTCTTTGAGGTCCTTCATAATTCAGCCACCCTTCTCTGACTCCCTCTTCTACCTGCAGATGATAATCCTCTTCATAATCTCCTATTATAACAAATTCTGCTTGATTTGCATATGCCTTTGCCACATGAAGAAATTCCTCAATTCCTTTTTCCTTCATTAATCTTCCCACAAACAGAAACAGAGGTTTCTCTCTTCCGGGATAGCTTTCCGGCGAATGGGTCTTAAGATTTACTCCCGAGCCAGGTACCGTTTTTGTCCTGCCAAAAATCAGCCGGTTTTCGACAAACACCTTTTGATTCCGTTCATTCTGAAAAAAAACCACCTCTGCCCGTCTAAAGGAAGCTCGGTACAGAACTTTTACCAGCTTATTCACTGCACCCTCATGCAAAAAAGCAGTCCCCAGGCCGGTAATGGTAGGAATAAAGGGGATTCGCAGAAAACCGGCCATAAGCCCTCCATAGAGATTTGGTTTTATGGTATAGGTCAATATGCAGTCCGGCCTGATTTTCCTTATCAGTCTTCCGTAAGTCAAAAGCAGTCCCAAATCCTGTATGGGATTCATTCCCCGGCGATTGATTTTGGTAAAGATAAATCGACAACCTTCCTGCTCCAGCTCCCTTCTGGCCACCTCATCGGGAAGACTGGCATATACCTCATATTCTTTTAATAATTCTGATACCAGTTCGTTTCTGAAATCATACAGACCGCTGGAGGAATTGGCAAGAATTAATACTTTTTTCATGGTTCATCCCCTATAATAATGTACCTATGGTATGATATCCTCTTTATCAATCTCCCGGATGAGAATCTCATTATATTTCATCATGCAGATTCCTTCCCGGTAGTTTCCTATATCAGGAACCGTCTTTTCTCCCCTGAGATTTTTTAAAATCAATGCAGGAAAATTTACTCCGCTTTCATAGGCATGAGGATAGCCACCGCCGAAGCGGGGATTTACCTCGGAAAAATAATACTCTCCATTGATCTGGAAAATATCGATATCAATCACTCCTCTGAATCCACACTTTTCGGCAAAATCCGTAATTAGTCCAAAGAGCCTTTCATCCCGAACAGAAACCGATTTATCCGTTTCTCCGGCCCTCATTTTAATCTTTTTTTTCACAAAAATACTGCTTACCCGTCCGGTGAGCAAATCCAGATATACATCCGCACCATATTCCTGTCCGTCCATAAACTCCTGAATCATCAAATCTTCATGAAGACGAAATAAAACCTCCAGCTCTTCGTCTGAGGTTACCTTATTGATGTGCAGGCTGGCACTTCCGCAAACCGGCTTGACAAATACCGGATAGGAAATTTTTCCCTGCTGCTTATCCCGGTAAAATTCTTCTTTATCCAAATAGCACTCTCCCGTAGGAATTGCCATCTGATGAAGAAGCCGGTACATGGCATATTTATTAAAGCAGGTTTCCACCAGCTCATAGTCAGAGCCGATGACTGTGGTTCCCAAAGCTTCAAATTTTTCCCTGTTCTTTGCCAGAAGACTAAGCTCCGGATCAATCAGGGAAAGCACTCCCGTAATTTCTTCCTTTTTACAGATATCCAGAATAATGTTCAGATAATCAGGATGGGTAATGCGGGGCACCAGATAAAATCGGTCTGCCTCATAAACTGCGGGAGCAAGATTGCTGCAGTCTGTGGCAATAATCCTGTCCCCTTCCTTACCCTCCTGTTTAAAATACTGTACCACCTTGTTGCGCGTTCCTGCACTTAAGATCAAAAGATTCATTCTCTTTCTCCATACTCTTTGTTTCCTGTCTTCTCAGCGGGCTTTTCCAGGCTCCCCGTTTCTTCCAGACGCTTTTGGCGAATCCTGGCAAAATTACCTTCCACCAAAGAGGTGTCGCAAGCCACCTCTTTTCCCATTCCCAAAAGGGTTTTCACGGTTAAGGCAATCACCCTTACATCCATGGAAAAGGTCAAATTTTCCACGTATTCCACATCCTTTTCCAAGCGACTGTCCCAATCCAGAAAATTCCGGCCACTGGCCTGTGCCAGACCGGTAAGTCCCGGACGGACACTATGCCGCTTTTGCTCCCTCTCGGTATAATAAGGCAGGTAGGAAACCAGAAGCGGACGCGGGCCGATGATGCTCATGTCTCCTTTAAAAATATTCCACAGCTCCGGCAGCTCATCCAGACTGGTGGAACGAAGCATCCGGCCAAAAGGAGTAAGCCTGAGAGAATCCGGAAGAAGGTCTCCCTCTTTATCTCTGGCATCCGTCATGGTCCGAAACTTACACAGGGTAAAAATCTTCTGATTTTTTCCCGGTCTTTCCTGACGGAAAATCACCGGACTTCCCAGCTTCACTCTGACCAGAACGGCTACTGCCAGAAGCAGCGGCGACAGCACCAGCAGAGCCAGACCGGAAAGCAAAATATCCAGCACTCTTTTAATTCCATTTTTATACATCTGTTTTCACTCCTGTCCGGATAATCAACTATCGATTAAAGCATCCCCTGACGATGGCAATAATCTTTTCCATTTCCTCAGCCCCGTTCTTGATGTCACTGGGAAGGCAAAGCCCCCGATTGAAAATGTCTTCTCCTGTGCTGATTTTCCCCGGTTTAGTCGAAATAAAATCACAGTGTTCAAATACCGGTTGTAAATGCATGGGCTTCCAAATGGGTCTGGACTCTATATTTTCTGCCTCCAGCGCATCCATAATCTGATTGGGTGTAACCGGCGAGCCTTCTTTTATGGTCATGCAGGAAAGCCAGTTATTGGCATCTCCTTTGGGATTCATGGGATTCATGGTGATTTCCTCAATATCCGCAAAGGCTGCCTTGTACTGCTCATAAAGCTTCTTTTTTAAGGACTTATGTTCTTCCAGGTGAATCAGCTGTCCTCTTCCGATTCCCGCCACAATATTGGACATTCTGTAGTTATAGCCAATATGGGAATGCTGATAATGCCTGGCCTGATCCCTTGCCTGGGTGGATAAAAATCTTGCCCTGGCAATAGCCTCTTCATCCTCGGATACCAGCATACCGCCTCCGGAGCTGGTGATAATCTTATTCCCGTTATAGGAGTAGATTCCAAACCTTCCAAAGGTTCCGGTCTGTCTACCCTGGTAGGTAGCACTCAGGGATTCTGCCGCATCCTCGATCAAAGGGACCTTATGCCTGTCACAGATAGCCATGATTTCCTCCAGCTTCGCCGGTGTACCGTAAAGATGCACACAGATTACCGCTTTGGGATTAGGGTAACGTTCAAAGGCCTTTTCCAGAGCTTTAGGACACATATTCCAGGTATCCTCTTCACTGTCAATAAATACCGGTATCGCCTTTTCATAGCAGATTGGATTGCAGGTGGCAGAAAAAGTCAGATCGGAAACAAAAACCACATCCTGCGGCTGTACATCCAACAGCTTCAGGCTTAAATGAATGGCTGCGGTTCCTGCACTCAAGGCGGCTGCCGCCTTTGCTCCCGTATAGGCGCACATTTCTTCCTCCAGCCGGTCAACGTTAGGACCCAAGGGAGCCACCCAATTGGTATCAAAGGCTTCCTGTACAAATTTACGCTCTTCCTCATGAATGGTGGGTGAGGAAAGATATATCCTTTTCTTTTCCATACTATTCCCTTCTTTCTCTTTCCCTTTATGAAACTTCCTCTTCGTTTTTAATCTGATAGGTGGGCACGATTTCCTGAATCAGTCTGCGTATATCCGCACTTTCATTTTTGGACTCCTCCTTCAGCCTTTTCAGCTGGGCAAAGAAGGTCATCTCATCAATTTCGATGGGCTTGCCGATATGAATCATCTTATTGTCTGTATCCTGCATTCCCTCCTCATCCATAAGGAGCTCTTCATATAATTTTTCCCCGGGACGAAGCCCTGTAAACTCAATCTGAATATCTTCTCCCACCTTATACCCGGATAAGCGGATCAGATTCTTTGCCAAATCCAGAATTTTTACCGGTTCTCCCATATCCAGAACAAATATTTCTCCTCCTCTGGCATAGGCTCCCGCCTGAAGCACCAGGGAAACTGCTTCCGGTATGGTCATAAAGTATCGGATAATATCCGGATGGGTCACGGTCACCGGCCCCCCCTGCTGAATCTGTTTTTTAAACAGCGGAATTACACTTCCGTTGCTTCCCAGTACATTTCCGAAACGGACAGCTACAAATTCCGTATCGTAGTGGCGGTTAAAGGTTTGAATGATCATTTCACAGATTCGCTTGCTGGCCCCCATAATATTGGTAGGATTTACCGCCTTATCCGTACTGATCATAACAAACTTCCTGGTGCCGTAATAGGCTGCTGCCTGGGCCGTTTTCCAGGTACCGAATACATTATTTTTAACGGCCTCATTGGGGCTGGTTTCCATTAACGGAACATGCTTATGAGCCGCCGCATGATAGACGATTTCCGGTTTCCAGGTCTTGAAAATGGAATTCATTCTGTTGGTATTGCGGACTGAGGCAATCAGAACCAGCAGGTCCAGATCGGGATACTTGAATTTCAGCTCCTGCTGTACATCATATGCATTGTTTTCATAGATATCCACCAGAATCAGCTTCTTGGGCTTATGCTGTGCAATCTGCCGACAAAGCTCGCTGCCGATGGAGCCCCCTCCTCCGGTAACCAGTACCGTTTTCCCACTGACATATTTTAAAATAGAATCCAAATCCACTTTAATAGGGTCTCTTCCCAGTAAATCCTCTACCTCCACGTCCCTCAGCTGGCTGACGTTTACTTCTCCGTTTACCAGCT
>JBJELS010000107.1:0-2759 GCA_051879275.1 Lachnospiraceae bacterium | reverse complement strand
CAGCTGCTCCATCTTCATTATCTGCTGATTTTCCAATGCCTGTGCAAATGCCAGATAATCATTTCCCTGCTTTTTTAAAAGGCTTTCTACCTGTTCTTCAGTCAGGTAACGCTCTTCTACTGCAATATCCCCAAAACGCATATCCATAATTGCCTGAAGGCGATTTACCCGTTCCGCTTCCTCCTGCGTCATCAGTCCCTCCGAGACTGCTATCAGCCCTAATTTCACCCTAACCTTATGGTGCTCCTTTAATAAATCATGAAGCTGTTCTACGGTAATCTGGCCAATATCAATTAAATAATGCCCTACAATACTTGCAATCATGGTTCTATCTCCCAATTGGAATTTATCTTAATAGGTAAAGGGTAACCCCACATTGTAGAATTACCCTTATAATCTGATCTCTTATTTTCTTACTAAATGTCTGGGAAGTCCATTGACCATCATTGGCGTTAATTCGCCCATAATCAACGGTCTGGCGTATTTCTCATAACCATCATTCAAGCCACAGCCATCTTCAGTAATCCATTCTGCCGGAACCGGTCTTTCAACATTGGCAATAGCGTGGATGTCATAAGCACTGGTACCGCACTGATAAGGATCATCACCATTCCTGTCCAGGGTAATCATCATACCGGTCTTGCCATTATCTGCAGCCTTAACTGCATCTGCCCCAACCTGAAAGGCTTCATTAATATCTGTCAGTGAAGCCAGATGGGTTGCTGCTCTCTGAAGAGTAGAAAACTCAACAGCACGGGTTTTAAGGCCTGTCTCAGCCGCAATCTGCTGAGCCAGATATGCTGCTGTACCGGACATCTGCTTATGACCGAATGCATCCACGGGAACATTCTCATTAGCCACCTCACAGACATAGCGTCCATCCGCAATCTTAACTCCTTCGGATACGGCGATTACTACGGAGGATTTGGTCGCTGCAAGATGCTTAACCTTCTCCATAAATGCCTCCATATCAAAGGTTCTCTCCGGCAGGTAGATGGCATCTACACCGCTGCAGTCCTCACCCTTTGCCAGAGCTGCCGCTGCAGTCAGCCAGCCGGCATTACGTCCCATGATTTCCACTATACATATTGTGGGCTTCTTGGCACCAAAGGATTCATTGTCACGGATAATCTCCTTCAACGAAGTAGCAATATATTTTGCTGCCGAGCCATAGCCGGGACAGTGGTCGGTAACCGGAAGATCGTTGTCGATGGTCTTGGGAACACCCATGAATCTCTGGGGCTTATTGTGTGCCGCTGCGTAGTCGGATAACATCTTCACCGTATCCATGGAATCATTACCACCGCAGTAAAACAGGCACTCGATATCATGCTTCTCCATAATTTCAAAAACCTTCTCGTAGACATCCTCATGTCCTTCAATCTTAGGCATCTTGAAACGGCAAGAGCCTAAAAATGCAGAAGGAGTTCTCTTCAGCAGCTCAACATCTGCCTCTCCGCGAATATAATCATCAAGGTCACACAGCTTATCGTCTAAAAAACCTTCGATTCCGTGTACCATTCCATAAACCTTCTTCACACCCAGCTTCTTGGCTGCGCTGTAAACACCTGCTACAGATGCATTGATTACCGCTGTAGGTCCTCCGGACTGTCCAACTACGATATTACCTTTCATGTTGAATCTCCTTTATGTTTTTATATTGTTTTTCTTTCGGGAAATTGTTCACTTCCCCTTATTGCCTATCAATTATAGCAGAAAGCAAATCATTGTACAAGTTTTAATTTAGGAGATAAATAAAATATACCCCGTATGAAATCAGCATAATCACTCCTGCCGCCCTTCCCAGCTTTTTGTTCTTTGCCACCGATATCCACAGCAAAAGTACTGCTGCCGTTGCCACCAGACTATCCACCAAAAAGTTAGAAGCAAAGGGAGCCGGAGCAATCAGTGCTGCCGTTCCGATCACGAAAAGAATATTGAAAATATTACTTCCTACAATATTGCCCACCGCAATATCCGCCTTTCCTTTTCTGGCTGCCGTCACCGAGGTAATCAGTTCAGGAAGAGAAGTCCCAAAGGCCACAATGGTCAGACCGATTAAGCGGTCACTCATGCCAAAAATCTGAGCGATTACTGTAGCCGAATCCACGGTAATATCTGCTCCCCAGACAATCATCACGCTGCCCACAAGGATCATCAGAAGCATCTTCCACACCGGCATAGGCTCATCCATTTGGGGCATATCCTCCCCGGTAGGATTACCCTGACCTTTCTTGGCCATACGAAGCAGGTAAAGCAGATAGAAGATAAGCAGTATCCAGAAGATTCCTCCATCTATCCGTCCAATAGTTCCATCCAGCATTCCCAATGCGGGAAGCAGCAGGGAAATAGCAATCAAAAAGGGGATTTCTACTCTGATGGTGGATTTTTGTACTGCTACTGCAGTAATTGCAGAGGTCAGTCCCAGAATCAGTAAAATATTCATAATATTGCTTCCCAACACATTACCGATGGTAATACCGGCATTGTTCTGCAAGGCTGCCGAAACACTTACTGCAGCCTCCGGTGCACTGGTTCCCATGGCCACAATGGTCAGACCAATGACCAGTTGGGGAATACCAAACTTATCTGCAATCCGGGAGGCTCCCTCCACAAACCAGTCTGCTCCTTTCATCAACATAGCAAAGCCGACAATCAATAAAACAACCTGAATTAACAGTTCCATAATTTTCCTCCATTTCATTTGTGTTTTTGCAGAAGCTTTGATAATAAGAGAAAATAAAAAAGAGACCTTCACA
>JBJELS010000106.1:0-2766 GCA_051879275.1 Lachnospiraceae bacterium | reverse complement strand
AAACAACATTTTAAACTTGACTTTTAATAGTTAGTCTTACCTTTCCAGGAAAGATATGCTGTGATAAAATGTGCTTAGATATTTTTTGGGTAATATAAGAGAAATGTTTAGCATGATGCTCTAAGTTTGAAAAGACGAAAGGGAATGTATAAAGATGAAATTAAATATGACATGTGAAACGTGTGAATTTGGCTCTAATAAAAGTTGTTGCGCTGAGAATAGTAAAAAAAATTATCAAGACGATACAGAGTGTGGTGACTGGGGAGCTTCTTTGGAATATTTTTCAGAAATCATGGACAATGCTCCATGGTATATTAAAGAACCCTATAGAAGATGCCATATTG
Source organism: Lachnospiraceae bacterium (assembly GCA_051879275.1). Lineage (GTDB taxonomy): Bacteria > Bacillota > Clostridia > Lachnospirales > Lachnospiraceae > SFDP01. The sequence continues at coordinate 2,422 of JBJELS010000106.1, read as the reverse complement.
GTTATGATAAGTTTTTGGATCTTTTAAGAAAAGATGATCAAGGAATAGGAATTGAAATCAATATTTATGACGCAATAGAGAAAGTTTATGAAGTAACACCTTGGGAATTGGCAGGGGTGTTAGGTGTATCAATAGGAGTACTTGGATATGCTAGGACAAGAAAGACAATAGACAAGAGAAAAAAGCAGTTTTCAAGTAGATTACATATTCCGGAAAGTTTTTTTGACCGGTTTCTATCTACGCAGCTTGAGACATTAAAACAATGCAGAGAGGAATTCTATGAATTTTACGGAAGTGAAACCATAAAAAAGTTTAAGCAAAATGGAATAGATGCAATGCATTTAAAATTTGTAGAAGATGCCGCTCATGATAAAATTCTTAATGAACAATATCGAGAAGAACATCAATATAAGTATCAGCATGAGGAGAAAAATAAGATGTATCATGATTTATCAGATGATTATAAGTCAAGAGATTATGTGATAGCGATAACCTTAAAAGAGGGTGAATATTATGGAAATTTATTTTATGAATATAATTATGGTGGTTATGGATTATCGGTATCGATTATGAGAGATATATTGGACTTTGTTGAAAATCTTGATTGTGAAGAAATAGATGCATTAAATGAGGAAGGTTTATTAAATAATAACATTGGTTTAAAATCAGATATGAATGGCAAGGAAATTTATTTCGAATTGAAAAATGAAAGAGGAGATGTACTAAAGAAGACAATATCGGAAGATGAGTTGCAAAAATATATTGTAGGCTATGAAATGATTAGATGCGATGGGCATGGAATGAAAAAGGAGCGTAGGCGATGTATTTCTTGTCAAAATTTCAAGCCAATAGAAGGATGCGCTAAAGGAAATTGTATTGCCAGAGGAGATATAGTTCAAAGAAGTAGAATAATATGTGCATTTGATTATATTCCCAATAAAAATGAGTGTTGTAATGGGGAGACTTTCTATAATGGCTAAAATGGTTGGAATCAAGCCTCCAAGTTAGATACGGATTTGGGGGCTTTCTTCTGCTCATTTTGATTTCGGAAAATCTATCCGAAAAAGCAAAACTATGGTACAATTGCAAGTAGCAGTTCATGCCATAGCAAAGAGCAGACTTCAAATCAAACCGAAGCCAATCAAAGGCTCGTCTAAGAAATCAATTCTAATCTTTTCTGTGGCAGGTGCATCTGGGTGCAGTATGCCGTTTTTACAGGTCTCGAAAGGGACCATTGAGTCATTTTTTTAATCCAAGGCTTAACGTAAAGCCAAGGGCTGTGCATCTAAATTGCACACTCATGGCATGTGGAGACGGTTTGTTTACTCTCTAAGAAATGCCCAGTTTGAGCGGGTTTGAGGCCTATATTGAAGGAAACATATCTACAAAAATGCGTATAAGAATATGTGCATGAACTGAAAAATTGAATAAGGGTGTAGTGAAAATAAATCTTTTGGCGTAGTTCGTATGGAGTACGGTGAAAGGTTATTTACATATAGAACTAAGCCTAATAAAAAAGGTATTTACACCCTCCCTGCTTTCTGCCCAGATTTTTCCGTGATGGGCAGCAACAATCCCTTGGGCAATAGACAGCCCCAGACCATAGCTGTTGGAGGAACGGCTTTTATCTATACGGTAGAAGCGTTTGAAGATATTCTTCAATTCTTTCGGAGCTATGGTTTTTCCATGGCTGCTGACGGAAAATAAGCAGCCAAAGGGATGCTTTTCCAGGCAGACTATCACCTGAGTGTGGGGAAGGGAATATTTCAGGGCATTATCCAACAGAATATCCATAACCTGTTTAAGCTGTTCTTCGCACCCATTCACCTGAATACCGGATTGGATTTCAGAGATTAATTCTAAGTTGTTTTCAAAAAATAAAGGCTCAAACAGGCAGATCGAGGTTTCTGCCATTATGCTGAAGTCAAGCTTTTCCTTAGGTGAGACCGTAGTAGTGCCGTCCATGCGGGAAAGCTCCAGAAGCCCTTCAACCAGCTTCTTCATCCGATTGGCCATAAACCATATATTTTCTGCCAAGTGGGAATTATTGACGATATCTGCATCGCTGTCCTGTAAGAGCTCCGCATTGGTTAAAATTACGGTAAGAGGAGTCTTTAATTCATGAGAAGCATCAGCCAGAAACTGCTTTTGCTGATTCCAGGCTATATCTACAGGTCTGACAGCCCAATTAGCAAAAAAAATACTGATTCCCAGAAAAGCAAAAAAGCTGAAAATGCCTATAAAAATACAATTTTGAATTAGGGCATTAATGGCATTGATTTCACTGGAAATATCCACAAAAATCAGTAATTTTCCTGTAGGAGCAGCAATTTGCTGACAGCGTAAATTATAGTCCTTTAATACTCCGTTTTGTGGGAAATCGGAAGCAGAAGCCAGAATTAGCTCATTCAGAAAAACAAGA
>JBJELS010000105.1:0-2789 GCA_051879275.1 Lachnospiraceae bacterium | reverse complement strand
AAAAAACCAAACAATTATACAGGCAGGCGAACCCTTCCGTTCTTTTTCCATTATTGCCGAGGGCAGTGTTGCAGCCATCCTTGAGTCTTCAGCTTCTTCCAAGCCCTTTATCCTGAAAAAAGGAGATATCGTGGGTATTTTTGAATTTGGTATGAAGGAATATTCTTTTAACTACATGGCTCTGGAGGATACCCAGCTGATTTCCTATCCGCTGGCCGAAATTACCCAGCTTCCAGCCCTTCTGAACAGCCAGAAGGATTTATGCCAATTCGTATTGATGTCCATGGTGCAGAATGTATCCAAAGTTCTCACCTGCTACTATCAGCTTTTTGAGCAGCAGGAAAAGCTTTATCAATATATTTCCACAGCCTCTGACAACTACCAGAAGCTATGTCAGCTATATAAGCTTCCCATGAAAAATCTTCCCGGAAAAGACAAGCTTCTTCCTTTTTCTCCCACAGAGGATGGGCCTGATTTCTGGATGGAGGAATATTATCATTCTTTGAAAAATCCGATCATGGAAAAAAATTCTCTGCTGACCAATCCGGCTCTGGTTACAGGCCTTTTGGTTCGTGCAGCAAAGGATATTCATTCCATTATGTACAGCTGTCAGGAAATTCAGGAATATTTGGATGATATTTCGCATATCCTGCTTAATGATAACTATCTGGATCTGTTTGACCTTTACACCGATTTGATTTTCAGGGCTAAAAGTGCCAATAAGGAAATTCCCATTCTGGAAGACAGGGTAAAGAAAATGCTGACTATCGTTCAGTCTCACCCTGCCATTGATAAAGTCCTGGCCACGACCCGTGTCCAGGAATACGAGAAGAACCTGAAACGTGATCATTCCTACGAAATGGCCTCTGAAGAATCCATGGCTCAGATTCAGGAAAAGCTGGCTCACTCTCTGGATATTATTCTGGAATACGCAGACTCTACCCATGCAGCCTGCAACGAGTTCAGAAAATATATTAAGCAATATAAAGAGCTCTCCGATAAAAACTCTCTGGACAAGGATGCCGAGGCTATCCGCAAGCAGCTGACCCGTCTCTTCAATATCATTTACACTGAGACCTTCCAGATTGCCCTTCATGACCCCACGCCGCCGCTGATTGTTATGATGTTCTTAAATTTCGGCTATGTGGATATGGAGTTGGCAGGAATTAACAATGCTGCATATTTATATTCCATTGCCAAGAATTATCAGGGAGACCCTGAACACGGAGTTTATACCCTGTATGAGTGGATTAGCGCTATTTCAAAGGGAGAAAAGCAGCCCAGCCGAAACGAACTGTCTCAGGATTATGTTGCTTATGTGCAGACTCTTCGGGCTCATAATAAAATTGATGCCCAGACAGCCCAGTCCATGCTGGAGGACAACCTGGGTAAGGTAATGTACGAGCTGGAGAATATGTTCCCTGTGGTAAACAAGGTAACTCATGGCCACTTTAAGACCTTCTGTCCGATTTTTATTGAAGAAAATGTGGTCAAGAACCTGGAAGCGACCTTACTGACTCCTTATCGCTTAAATGAAGCTGTAGATAAGATTCTTACGGTGGACTTTTCCGCCTTTTATCGCTCCTTCCTGTTTACCGATGAAAAGGTGGGCTTAAAGGAAACCATAGACGTAGATGTAAGACCCGATTTTATCCTTATGCCAAATGTAGGCTGCTCCGGTATCTGCTGGCAGGAAATTGAAGGTATGCAGCGTTCTACTCCCGGACGTATGATGATTTCTGCCTTCCATATGGAAAATCTGGAAAAGACCCTGGTACAGATGATTGGTGATTTCCGTTGGGAGCTTTGCCGACGTGTACAGGGTATGCGTTGGAACGATGTTACGGAGCACTCTCTTACCAGTGACTACTATGATTATGTAATGTTCTACGCCAAAAACAGAGAGCTGTCCCAGGATGCCAAGGAAAAAGTTAAGCAGGCTTTGGCAAGGGCACGCAACAGCTATAAAAATATGTTTATTACCGACTACACCAACTGGGTTCTGGCTGAATCCAAAGGAACGGTTAAAATGAATAAAATCGCCCGTCAGATTTTTGCCACCTACTGTCCCTTTACTGCAAAAATCTGTGAAAGTCTGATGACCAATGGCGCTTTTACCGAATCCCTGAACCAATATACCATTAAGAAGAAGCAGCGTCTGCATCACCTGAGCAAGGTTGTACAAAAATATAGTGCTCAGGGTAAGGCTGTTCCCGAACCCATTACAACCCAAATCGAACTTATTGATAAGTAAGGTTTAAGAAAAATATGAACTATTTCGCATTGTTTTTAAAAAAAACCCTGCGTTACCTGTTAAAGCCCCTGTCCTTCCTTCCGGCACTGATGATGATGTATGTAATTTACTCCCTTTCAGCACAGACCGGAGAAGTGTCAGGGACTTTAAGTTATGAGACCAGTAAGACTCTGGTTTTAGCCTATAACAGGATACTTGGCAGGGGATATTCCAATGATATGCTGAATTTGTTGATCGTACAGATACATCCTCTTATCCGCAAGCTTGCTCATGTGGGAGTGTATTTTGGCTTGGCCCTTACCATTTCCTTTCCCCTCTACGTCTATCGCATACGGGGGTTCTTTCTGTTGATTACCGGTGGGGTTTTCTGTGTTCTGTTTGCCTTTTTTGATGAATATCATCAATCCTTTGTGGCAGGACGGGGACCTTCTCTGCGGGATGTGGGAATTGACAGCATCGGAATTCTTATCGGATTGATTGCTGCCGAGCTGATTTGCTTCATTGGCAGAAAGACTCTTTTTAAGCCCCTTTCCCT
>JBJELS010000104.1:0-13345 GCA_051879275.1 Lachnospiraceae bacterium | reverse complement strand
CACGTCCCTTTGGCTTATCCGGCTGGGTAACTGCAGCCACCACTTCATGTCCTGCTTTCACCAGAGCCTCCAGTGCTCTCACAGCAAAATCCGGGGTTCCCATAAATACGATTTTCATTCCATTATCACCTATTCCTCGTCTTCATACTCTTCAGAAGAGTCCGTTACTGTCATAAGCTCCCCTTCTACCTTTTCCACATACAAATGGCCTTCCAGATGATCCAGCTCATGGCAGATTGCTCTGGCCAAAAGCTCCGTACCCTCAATGACAAACTGCTCCATATTCTCATTATAGGCCACGGCTTTTACATAATTAGGTCTGGTCACCGTTCCGCTCTTTCCCGGTACACTTAGACAGCCCTCCTGACCGGTCTGCTCTCCGCTGGTTTCCAGAATTCTGGGATTAATCATGACAATAGGGTCTTCCCCCGTACAGTCGATGACCACGATTCGTTTCAGAATTCCCACCTGAGGTGCTGCCAGTCCTACACCGTTTGCCTCATACATGGTATCCAGCATATCTGCAATTAATTCCTTTATTCTGGGTGTAACCTCCTTAACCTCTTTACATTCTTTATTTAATACCGGATCACCCATCTCTCTTATTGTCCGAATCGCCATTTTTACCTCCATCCTTTACACTGCCCATCCACCTTAAAATGCCTGCATGGGATTGAAATCAAATTGTACTATGTTTCCTTCATTTTCACAAGTCTCCAGCCATTTTTCCACCTGATTTCTGGCCATAAGCAAGATTTTCTTTTCCTTATGCTTAAGCAGAAGAGAAAAACGATAAATATCATTAATTTTTCCGATGGATGCATCTGCAGGCCCGATACAGATTACTCTGAACTTCCCCACAAAGCTCTCCAACAGCTCTCTGATTTTCTCTCCCAATTCTTTTCCCGCCTTTTCTTCTCTGGCCAAAATCTGTATCTGCAAAAGGTGGGCCACCGGCGGATAGCCTGCCAGCCTTCGATAGAGCAGCTCTTCCTCATAAAAGCCCTCATAGTCCTGTCCGGCTGCCCGCTGGATACTGTAATTATCCGGCTGATAGCTTTGGATAACCACTTCTCCCGGGAGCTTTCCCCTGCCTGCACGGCCGGCGGCCTGGGTAAGCAGCTGGAAGGTTCTTTCTCCGGCCCGGTAATCGTTAGCTCCCAGGGACAAATCTGCTGCCAAAATTCCCATCAGGGTTACCTGGGGAAAATCGTGCCCCTTAACGATCATCTGTGTTCCAATCAGCACCTGTGCCTTTCCCTGGGAAAACTGAGACAGAATTTTCTCATAGCTTTCCTTCCTTCTGGTGGTATCCTTATCCATACGAAGGATTCCCACATCCCCAAATTCCCTGCGAAACTGCTCCTCTATCTTCTCCGTCCCCGCTTTAAATCCCATTAAATAGGGGGAACCGCAATTAGGACAGGTTTTTCTTTCTGCTTCTTCATAGCCACAGTAATGGCAGCTTAAGACTCCATTCCTGTGGCTGGACAAAGATACATCACAATGGGGACATTTCATGACATGACCGCAGCTTCTGCAGGAGATAAAGCCTGCATAGCCTCTTCGATTCAAAAACAGCATAATCTGCTCTTTTTTCTCCAGTCTGTCCTGAATAAGCTGCCGCAAACGGCTGCTGAAAATGGAACGTTTCCCTTTTCTCAATTCTTCCCGCAAATCCTCTACATAAACCCTGGGAAGCGTACCTCCGGTCAACCTCTCCTTTAAGGTAAAAAGTCCATATTCACCGCATTTTGCCTTATAATAGCTTTCCAGGGAAGGGGTTGCACTTCCCAAAACCAGACTGGCCCCATGAATTTTTGCCAATTCCTCCGCCACTTCTCTGGCATGATAGCGCGGTACAGTCTCACTTTTATAGCTGGCTTCATGCTCTTCGTCAATAACAATCAAGCCAATATCCTTAAAGGGAGTAAAAAGTGCTGAACGAGGGCCAATGATAATGCTGATTTCTCCTCTTTTTGCCCTCTCACACTGGTCATATTTTTCTCCCTGAGACAGACCCGAATGGAGAATGGAAACCCTGTCTCCAAACCTTCTTTGAAAGCGCAGCATGGTTTGAAAGGTTAAGGCAATTTCCGGAATCAAAACAATGGCTGACCTTCCTCCTGCCACAACCTGCTCAATCAGCTCCATATACACCGTAGTTTTTCCGCTGCCGGTAATTCCATGAATCAAATAAGTCTTATATTCCTTATTTTGATAATCCTTTCCGATTTCCTCTACAATATTCTGCTGTGTCGGACTTAAACATTTTTTTTCATCCCCGAAAGCAATATCTGCCATGGGATTCCGATAATCTCTTTTACTTTGGAGGGTAATGACTCCCTGTTTTTCCAGACTTTTTATGGTTGAGGAAGAAATTTGTAGCTTCTCTCTGATGGAAGCAGCGGATAAAACAGGAGTCTGTACTAACTCTTTAAGCAACCTGGCCTTTGCCGTCTGGTGCTTTTTTTCACAGCTTAAAGCCAGCTCACTTAGCTGATAGGAAGGTAAAAGACTGACAATCCTCTGCTTTTCCTTTGCCTTCACCTGTTTTTTTACCGGCAATACCGTCTGCAAAGCCTGAATCATGGTTGAACCATATTGCTCTCTGATCCATGCCGCAAGACGAATCAGGCGTTCTTCCACAAAACCGCCGTCTGCCGGTCCGTAAATCTCCTTTATTCTTTCTTCGTCAAAATCCGGCTTCTCACTTTCCTCGATAACGTATCCCTTCCTAACCCCATTACCCTTTCCGAAAGGAACCTCTACACAGGCACCGATTTTTATCCTGCCCTGAAGTCTGTGAGGAACACGATAGCAAAAGGGACGGTCTACCTTCTCATGGGAAATGTCAATAATCACCTTTACATACTGCATACCGCCCCTCCTTTCCTCCTATTTATAATTGCTGCTTAACGGCCTTCCAAAATATCCGCAATCAGATTCCGTTCATCCATGGGATACTGAACCCCTTTAATTTCCTGATAATCCTCATGCCCCTTCCCCGCCAGTACGATAATATCTCCCGGCTGACCATGCTGAATGGCATAGGCAATGGCCTCTTTTCTGTCACAGATGGAAATATACTTTCCTTCCGTCTTCTCTATCCCGGTTATAATATCCTCAATAATGGCCTGGGGTTCTTCAAAACGGGGATTATCGGAGGTAATAATGGTCAGATCTGCCAGCCTTCCGCTTACCTCTCCCATTTCAAATCTGCGCAGTCTTGAACGGTTGCCTCCGCAGCCAAACACACAGACCAGACGATGGGGTTCATATTCCTTAAGTGTACTTAACAGGCTTTCCAAAGCCATGGCATTGTGGGCATAATCAATCATCAGGGTAAACTGATCCGATACCGGCACCAGCTCAATCCTTCCCTTCACCTTTGCCTCCTTCAATGCTTTCTTTATATTATCAGGAGAAACTCCAAAATGACGGCAGATGGCAATAGCCGTCAGTGCATTATAAACACTGAAACGTCCGGGCGTAGATACCTCAACCTCCATTTCCAGCTTTCCCTCTACACTGAAGGCAACGCCGATATGGCCGCCGCCCTTAATCAGCTGCATATTTACCGCCCGAAGGTCTGCCTGTTCCCCAAAGCCGAAGGTTTCCAGGCTGCAGGTATGATCCTTGGTCACCATCTGCCAATGGGGATCATCTGAATTGACGATTCCTACGCGGCATTGCTTAAACAAAAGCCCCTTACAGGCTATGTAATTTTCAAAGCTGCTATGCTCATTGGGACCGATATGATCCGGCTCTATATTGGTAAAAATACCATAGTCAAAGATAAATCCCTGGGTTCTGTGCAGCATAAGCCCCTGGGAAGATACCTCCATAACCACTGCATCCATACCGGCTTCAACCATTCCGGCAAAAGTTTCCTGCAAAAGATAGGATTCCGGAGTGGTATTATGAGCAGGTATATGCCTGTCACCAATAATCATTTCTATGGTTCCGATAAGTCCTACTTTCAGTCCCGCATTTTCCAGGATGGATTTTACTAAATAAGTAGTGGTGGTTTTACCCTTGGTTCCGGTTATCCCGATTACCTTCAGGCTTTCAGCCGGATGATTAAACCAGGCCGCCGAAGCAAAGGCCATTGCATAGCGGGTGTTATCTACTTGGATTACCGTTATATCTCCCTTTGTTTCCACAGGCTTACTGACTAAAACTGCTGCAGCCTTTTTTTCTTCCGCTTCCCGAATAAACTGATGTCCGTCAACATTACTGCCTTCTATACAAATAAACAGACAGCCTTCTTCTATCTTCCGTGAATCATATACCAGGGCACGGATATGCAAATCCAAACTTCCCTGTATAAGCTCATAAGAAAAGCCCTGTAATAATTCTTTCAGGGTTTTGCAGCGATTCGCCATAATTCCTCCTATCTCTTGTGTTAAATCATATACCTTCTTTTAACCAAGAATCAAATAGTCAGAATAAGAATATCATATCGGCCTCCTCTTTTCAACTGCATGACAGGCCATAGCTTTCCTTCCCTTATGCTTCCTCTTATGCTGAAACGACAAAAGACCTGCCGAGGCAGGCCTTTTGCTTCTTATGAGGGGGAGATAGTGAGTGATCAACTATCCTGAAAACAACTATACCAGTAATTTGTGTTCAAAGTATGTCCATTTTATAAAAAAATTCATAAAAAAAGAAAAAAAGAATCAACTCCAGTTTTGGAGAACGAATTGCAACTCCTGCTTTCCCTTAAAGGTATTCAGGGATGGATAATAGGTAATATCCATAAAAATTTCTTCATTTTCTCCCTTCTCCCAGGCCCTGGCTTCGGGGATACCGTACTTTTTTTCCACATCCTTACGAAAGCTGTCCCAGCCCCGGAATAACAGCAGTAAAAATCGTCTGTTTTCTTCATCCTCTACGGTAAACCGCACCATATCCCGATTTTTTCCCATTAATCGGAAGGAAATAAATCGAAGATGCTTCTGAGCAAAAACCGGCTTACTGTTCCCCATCCCAAAGGGCTCAAGAAGCTTTAATTCCTCTAAAAAGCCCAGGGTTACATAGGAAAGAGGCATGGGTACATCGATCAGGATTTTTTCCTCTAAATCCTCCCGGGTTAACCGGCAGTCTGCATTAATTCTCTGCCTGAACAGCTCAACCTTATCTGCCTCAAGAGAGAGACCTGCCGCCAGCTTATGCCCTCCGTATTTGGTAAATAAATCCTTGCAACGGCTCATTTCCTCATACATATGGTAGCTGTCAATAGACCTTCCCGAGCCCTTTACTCCCTCTTCGGAGGGTGTTAATATAAAGACCGGCCTGTAGTACCTTTCCTTCAGCCTTCCTGCAATAATCCCTGCCAGACTTTCATGACAGTCAGGAAGAAAAACTACCAGAACAGGCTGCTTAGCATAGTCTCCTCTCTCAACGATGTCTATGGCCTTTGCCAGCTGCTCTTCCGTCATTTCCTTCCTGCTTTCATTCAGCTTTTTCAGCTCTGAGGCTTTCCACACCGCTTCCCGTGAATCTGTACATTCTAAAAGCTCCAAAGCCCGTTTTGCCGTATCCAGCCTTCCTGTTGCATTCAGACAGGGGCCGACAACAAAGCCCAGATGATAGGCCTGAGGACCGGCGGATTCCAAATCATGCACCTTAAACAGGGCCTTCAGACCGGGATTTGCCGCATCTGCCATACTGGCCAGCCCCTCCTTAACCAGAATACGGTTTTCATCCAAAAGAGGCATCACGTCGCAGACCGTTGCTACCGCCGCCAGCTCCAGTATCTCCCGTCGTTCCCTGTCTCCCACAGTCCTGTCCTCCCACAGCTTATCCACTAGCTTCCAGGCAATTCCTGCTCCGCAGATCTGTTTATTCGGGTAAGCACAGTCCTCCTGCTTCGGATCCACAACCGCCTGGGCCGGGGGCAGAAGAAAATTCTTGCTTTCTCCCACGATCTCATAGGGTACCTCATGGTGATCTGTAACAATGCAGGTCAGCCCTAGCTTTTCAGCATAGGCAATCTGCTCTCTGGCTGCTATTCCGTTATCACAGGTAAGAAGGGTATCTATCCCCTCTTCTGCTGCATCCCGGATTAAATGTTCATTAATCCCATAGCCGTCCTTAAGCCGATGGGGAATTATCGTATCCACCCTTGCACCGCAAAGGGACAAGCCTTTTTTCAAGATACAGGTAGAACAGATTCCGTCCACATCATAGTCACCGATAATCCGAATCGGCTTCTGCTCACGGATTTTTTTTCGGATCAGCTCTACAGCCTTATCCATATCCTTCATCAGGCCTGCATCATAAAAATCCTCTTTTCCCCCATGAAGATATTTTTCAATCGCTTCCTCTCCGATAATATCTCTATTTCTGATGATTCTGGCCAAAACCGGGCTGATTCCAAAGCTTCTTCCTATTTCATCAAAATCTGCTCTTTTGGCTGAAACAAACCATTTTGCCATAATCTATTTTTACCTCTAATCTTCGCTGAGAGCCGCCTTCATCATAATGGCACACTCTATTCTTTTTCTTTGCAGAGTGCATCCCAAATCATAGGTGTCATTAATATGTCCATGGAAATTATAGGAATTAGCCGCACAGCCTCCACTGCAGTAAAATTTGGCAAAGCAGTCACGGCAGTCTTCCTTAGCGTAGACATTGCAGGATTTAAATTCCTTCACCAAATCTTTTCGCAAAACTCCTTCGTCTACATTTCCCAGAAGAAAATCCTCCTGCCCCACGAACTGATGGCAGGGATATAAATCTCCCCAGGGGGTAACCGCCAGGTACTCTGTCCCCGAGCCACAGCCGGTCAGACGTTTGGCTACACAGGGCCCCCCTGCAAGATCAATCATGAAATGGAAGAAATTCACCCCTTTTCCTTCTTTTTGCCGTTTAACCAGCTGGGCAGCCAGCTCATCATATTCCTTAAGAAGCTTGGGAATATCTTCCTTCTTCAAGGCGTAATCCTCAGTCTCCTCTGCCACAACAGGCTCTACGGAAATCTGCTTAAAGCCTAAATCCGCCAGATGCAGAACATCCCGGGCAAAATCCGTATTATGATGGGTGAAGGTTCCCCGGACATAGTAGTTCATCTGATTCCGGCTTTCGGCCACCTTCTGAAACTTGGAAACAATCCCTTCATAGCTGCCTTGTCCTCCTCTGAAGGGGCGCATCCTGTCATGCACCTCAGGTCTACCGTCAATACTCAGCACCACATTACTCATTTCCCGGTTTAAAAATTCCAGCACCTCATCATCCAGTAAAACACCGTTGGTAGTCAGGGTAAAACGAAACTTCTTGTGATAAGGTTCCTCCAGACTTCTTCCATAGGCCACCAGCTCCTTTACCACATTCCAGTTCATCAGCGGCTCTCCTCCGAAAAAGTCAACCTCCAGATTGACCCGATTTCCGGAATTGGCCACCAGAAAATCCAATGCCTTTTTTCCCACCTCAAAGCTCATCAATTCCCTTCGGCCATGATATTCGCCTTCCTCGGCAAAGCAATACCTGCAGGCCAGGTTACAGTCGTGAGCAATATGTAAGCAAAGTGCCTTGACTACCGTTTCCCTCTCCTTGAATTCCTCAATGTAGCCCTGATAAATATCCTCTGTATACAGCTGCCCTGCCCGAGTTAAAGCAATGATTTCCTCCAGCAGCTCCTCCTTATCTTCCTCTTTGGCATCCAATGGCTTCAACGCTTCCAGAGCATGTCTGCGGATTTTGTCACAGATTTCTTCCTTCCCCTCAGGGCCAAAGCCGGTCAGTATCGGCTCCAACAAAGGAATAGCCTGATAAACCAGCTCATCCACCACATGAACCGAACCGCTGTTTACATCTAAAACTATAAAATATCCGTTATTAATATATTGATGAATCATTTTTCCTCCATTACTTGAAACAGACCCGGGACTGCAGCAAATAAACGCCGCTGTCTCGAGTCTGTCATTCATTACCGTCTGTCTGTTTCTTTTTATTTAACCTGCTCGCAGCTCTGATTTCCTACGGTACAGGAAGTCTTACATGCGGACTGACAGGAAGTCTGACACTCACCGCATCCGCCCTTTTTCATGGATTCCTTATAATCTCTCGTTGTTAATGTTTTAATACGCTTCATTCTGATGCCTCCTCACTCCGGTCAACAAATGCGACCATATGTAACATAAATTTTTAGTTAGTATAACACACATCTGCTTTCAGGAAAAGTCTTTTCTAGGAAAAATTAAGACAGCATTCCGCCCAATGTTCCCCCTCCGGCACATAAAATAAAGGTAGTAATAATTTCACCGGCACCGCTTCCCAGACTTTTTTGTACGGCCAGGGAAAGAATGAGCAAAATAAGATAATAGACAATCCCCATAAGCAGACCCCATAAGTATTTTTTCTCTTTTTTCATTTTTCCCATTAAAAATCCTGCAAGGAAAACAGACAGAATATATAAAATCAATATCCCATTTTCCACTGTATTTGCAGACAGCCGAAACTGCAGCAATAAAAGTGCAATAATAAACAGTCCCAGAAGAGTGATGAAATAGGCGGCCAATAAACCACCTAAAATCGGAAAACATATGTTATTTAAATTATTTCTACTCTCCTCCCGTCCCTGTACTCTACTCATTGTGGGTCTCCTTTCTCACTGTCTTAGTCTTACTATTCCTATGAGAGATTATTTCCAAAGATGACCAAAACCTTGACAATTCCTTCTGTTTTATGTAGTATTACTCTCATCTTATTAAATAAAGGAGTGATTTTTGTTGGATACCACTGGTGTCATACAGGTTGTTATTCTTTTCATCCTGCTTTTTCTCTCCGGCTTTTTTTCCTCTGCGGAAACCGCTTTATCCACGGTTAATCGTGTAAAGCTCAGAAGCCTGATTGAAGAAGGAAACAAAAGAGCCTGTACGGTAGAAGCTGTACTGGATAACTACGGGAAGATGATCAGCGCTATTTTGATCGGGAACAATATCGTCAATATTTCCGCTTCTGCCTTAGCAACTACCCTGGCTATACAGATTAATCTGGCTGTGGGAATTGCCACAGGGCTTCTCACCCTGCTGGTACTGCTGTTTGGAGAAATCTTTCCCAAAACACTGGCTAAAGCACATGCCCAGACTCTGGCTATGGCTTATGCTCCCATTATCCATTTTTTAATGGTAATTCTAACACCTGTTATTTATATTATTGACCTGTTTTCCAATACCATCTTAAGACTGTTAAAGCTGGATCCTAATGCCAAGCAGGCTATGACGGAAACGGAATTGAAAACCTATGTGGATGTAAGTCACGAAGATGGTGTTATTGAATCGGAAGAACGGACAATGATTTACAATGTATTCGATTTCAGCGATGCCGTAGCCAAGGATATTATGATTCCCCGCATTGACATGGTAACCGTGGATATTGAGGCCGGCTATGAAGACCTGTTCTCTCTGTTTAAAGAGTCCATGTATACCCGTATTCCGGTTTATGAAGAGGATAAGGATAACATTATAGGTCAGGTTAACATCAAAGACTTTATTCTGGTGGAAGATAAGGAAAGCTTCTCAATCCGGGACATTCTTCGGGAAGCCTATTATACCTATGAATTTAAGAAAACTGCCGATCTGATGATGGAGCTTCGGCAGAAAATGCATAATGTAGCCTTCGTTTTAAACGAATACGGTGCCTGCGTGGGTATGATTACCATGGAGGATTTACTGGAAGAAATCGTAGGAGAAATCCGGGATGAATACGATGCTGAAGAAGAAGAATATATTCAGGAGATTGAACCTCACGTTTATCTGGTAGAGGGCTCCATGAAGCTGGATGACATTAATGATGCCCTGGGCACTGCTCTGGACAGTGAAGATTATGATTCCATTGCCGGAATCGTTATTGAAATTCTGGATCGCATGCCTGAGGAAGGCGATGAAGTAACCACTCCCGACGGAATACATATTCAGGTTAAGGCAGTCAGCCAAAACCGCATCACTAAGGTGCTCCTCACGCTGCCTGCACAGCCTGAAGAAGATAACGGTACATCCGAGGAGGCAACTCCTGCATTCGAAGAAGCCAAAAACGAAGAAAGCAAAAATTAGTATTTCTTTAAATAAATTATGAGGCAGTTTCGTTCCATCATGACGCACATAGTAAGCTTCGTTTTTACAGGCCTCATACTTCATTTTGATTTTAGCATAGTTATTTTACAGCATATAAAGGGAGAAAGATGGTTGTCCTTAGCCAGCTTTCTCTTTTTTTATTAAATATTTCAGGAGAGAGAATGCTTCACCTGAGTCATCCCCTCCCCTGTCCAGGACTATCGATTTTCACAGCTACCACACAGTCCATCCAGTGGCCGGGTATCGACTACGATTTCGGGAGGCTGCCTGTATTCCCGCCACCGGCCGGCAAATTTCTTCTATCAGTCGGGACATCTAAGGCAAGTTTACCCCACTGGCATACGAATTTCTCTCATCAGTCGGGACTATAAAGACGCTATAACTGTTTTTTAGGTTCTGAAGCTGTCCCGAATCCCTTCTGCTATGGCCATAGCCGTTTCCTGAAAACGTTGATCAAACAGAGCATTGTCGATATCTGAATTAATAAAGCCTACTTCCACCAATACCGCCGGCATTTGGGTAGAGTTCAATACAATCAGTCCCGGTCTTTCTTCAACTCCCAAATTGGCATATCCCACCTCTTCCAATTGACGGTTGATGTTTTCCGCCACTCGCTTAGGCAGCCCCTGATTAGAGTAGACCAGAGTTTCCACCCCATGATACTGATTGGGAACAGGACTGGAATTACGATGTATGCTGACGAATAAATCTCCTCCTATTTCATTGGCAATGGTTGCTTTCCTGAAAGGGCGCTGATAGATATCCTCTGTTCTGGTATAAAAAACCTGAAATCCAAAGCCCTCCAGAATATCTCCCACTGCCAACGTCATGGCAAGATTGTCATCCTTTTCATTTCTTCCCTGATAGCTGGCTCCATTATCCCATCCTCCGTGTCCGGCATCTAAAATAATCCTTTCCGCCATAATCAATCTTCCTCTTTTTTCTTTACCATATGAAAAAAGAGTGTTTTGTTTCCAAAACCCTCCTTTATAAACGGTAAATAATTTTTTTTACAAACCTTGAAAATTGATTATTACGTACTGCAATGGTTATGGCATAATCCTCCAGGCAAAAATACTCCTTAAGATATGCCCCCTCCTGCCCTTCCTTAACATCCTCAACCCTTCCGCTTTCCAGGCATACGCTAAAGCTGTTGAGTTCCCGTTTCAATCCATCACCAATCAATTTAATGTAGCTTTCCTTAGCCGTCCAATACCGAAAAAACAGCTCTTCCTTCCTCTTTCCTTTGGCTTCTCTGATTTCCTCTGTCTCCTGATATTGAAAAAAGCGTTTGGCCAGTCCATCTTTTACCGGTCTGAACTGCTGAATATCTACCCCTACCGGAGAATCGGAAATTGCACAGGCTGCATAATCCCCTGAATGAGAAAGATTAAAATAAAAGGTATCTTCTCCCGGTAAAAACAGCTTTCCCTTTTCATCTCTGCTTAAATCCTCGGGAGAATAAAAATGCTGCCTGACTAACTCCTCCAACAGTAAACCTCCTGCTAAAGAACGCAAGCGATCCCCCTTAAGCCTACAGGCCTCTACCCGTTCTCTTCTCTCCTTGCTGACCTGCTTAAGTTTATGGAAAAACACCTCTTCATCCTCAAGAAATCCCGTATGAATCAAATACAGCTCCGTAGACATCAGCCTGCCTCCAAATCAAAAGAAAATCCATGAAAAAAGGTAATCCATCTGGATTACCTTCTGTTTCACACTGCCGGCGGCGGGACTTGAACCCGAATACACGCCCGAAACACCAGTATTTATGCCGGTTTCAAAAGTGAAGTAATCAAAAAGTAATCAAAAGTAATCATGATATCTTTCCTGCTTCTTCAACTATTTTCATTTTTTCTGAAATACTCGATACATCGTAAGTATAGTTTTCTTCATTAACTTTTTCAGTATGTCCAAGAAGTGCTGCAGCAACTGTTGCAGACACACCATTGCACCTAAGGTTGGAATTGAATGTACGCCTTATTGCATGAATGCTCTTTGTATTCCCAAACTCTTTTGTCATTGTCATGTTTCTAGCACATTCTGAAATCCTTCTGGCATGAACTCTCCCATTTTCATCACTAAATACATATTCTGACAAAAATCCATTGCTTATCTCTGCCCTTTTTACTTTTATAAGAACATCTTTAATTTCTTTGGTTAAGGGAAATATCCTAACCTTATCGTTCTTTGTGGAAGAGATGTAGAACTCATTTTTCTTCCTGTTGTATTTTTCTGATCTGCAAATGGTTATTGTACATTCTTCATAATTTATATCTTCCCATTTTAGACCTGAAAGTTCACCAACTCTCATTCCGGTATATAATGATAATTCTACCGCATACCTTGCAATATTTGATTGGTTTCGCTTATAATTTACATTCAGTTTATCTATAAGTTTCTTTTTCTCTTCGTTGGACACTGTACGCTCTTTTGCAGTTTTAGGTTTTTTCTCTATGCAGTATTGCTTGAATATCGGCAAATCAATATACTGGCATGGATTAGTTTCGATAATTTTGTCAATTCTGGCTTTTTCAAATATTCCGTTCATAAACATTGCTTTTAATGCTCTGTATGGTATTTCTTTTCTATTAAGGAGCCTTTGAATAAATTCCGATATCTCCTCGTCAGACATATCCTGAACAGAAATATTCTCGATCTTATCTCCCTCGAAAAACCTTTTATAGTCTGACTCGTATTTGCTGATTGTATTATCAGAACGTCCGCATTTCTCCTGTCTCTCCACCCATATCCAGAACCTATCCTTAAATGAGTTGAGCACTTTTTCTCCCCAATAATCAATCACCGCATTCTCGATACCTGCTTTTTCCTTTTTCTTTATCATTTTTCTCTCATTACCATATGGTAGGTATGTTCGCCAATATTCATCTTTCCCTTGCCATATGGCATAAGGATGTTTTTCTAAAATCTCCTCTCTCTTTTGCATCTCAATTTTTCCCTGCACAAGTGCCGTATCAAGCATACCATTTTCAATGGCAAATTTCAACAGCTCTGCGTCGGACATCGAGATATTCGACATAGGCTACGCCGCCCTTTCTCCTTTCCAGTATAGTTGTCTTGCGTATTTTAAACCGAACACCGGCAGCCACACCAGCCGCCAGTATTCAATTATCAATGTGCTTGGGTTAGCCCTCAAAAAAATCTCTTTCCTAGCTCCCAGAAAAATACAATTATTGATGTACGCACTATTTCAAAGAATAGGTATTTTATTTCTTCTTTCATGCTCCACCGCCTTTCACAATCTCGAT
>JBJELS010000103.1:0-13468 GCA_051879275.1 Lachnospiraceae bacterium | reverse complement strand
CAGAGTTAATGACAGTAGTATTTGATGATGCAGGGGAGACGATTACCATCTCCATGACCAGAGAAAATCTGCTTAAGGCAGTGGGAGCAAATAAGACGGGCTATGGAAAAACAGTAAAAGCAGTTCTCAAGGTGGCCTTCGGAGAAGGAATCAAGGAGGAAGCCTTTACCCTCACCCTGACTATGCCAAAGAAGGCAATGACTCTGGCAGAAGCTGCCGCAGCAGTGGAAAAGGCCGGTTTAAACGGGTTGGGAATAGAGGAAATTAAGGCAAAGCTTGTCGATATACTGACCAAGGATACAGCCGTAAGCTTTGAGGTAAAAGAAGGAAGCAGTAAGCCTGCAGATAACGACAGAGATGTGGATGGCTCTCAGAGCTATGTGATTACTCTGAAGGAAGGAACGGCGACAAAAGAAATTGTGGTGTCCAGGGTAATTCCTGCCACAGGTAAAAAGCCTGCGGATCTGGAAGCTGATTTAAACAGCTTTGCCCAGAATTACAGCGGTGTGAGCGGTGATACTACAGTCACACAGCTGGCTGTGGCAGCAAGAGAAGCCTTAAGCATTGACAGCTACCCCAATTTACGGTTAAAGGCTACAAAGAATCATAGCCAAAAGGCTACGGGACTGCAAATGGGGAAACTGGAGGTAATCTACGAGATTATCGATGTAAAGTATAATTATCCGGGCATCAGGGTGGTTAAGCTCTATACCTTTGAGGCAGAAAATACCGGTGATTCAGGCACAGATACCGATATGTCCGCAGCTATCGATACCCCGTGGAAAAGGACTTTGGTTTACCAAATCATTCCCGGGGCTGTGGATAAGATTTTCAATACTTTCCCGGTATTTCAGCAGGTAGCGTCTAAAGAGGGAATAAGCAGGAGTATCGGTCTTAAGATTTATGAAGATTATAAGGATACTTCCATTGCCCTTGTAGATCTCCGGCATAGGTACGATGGATACCCCAGCTCCACCATCGACAAAAGTACTATTACGCTGACTCTTGCCGTTAATACGGGGCGGATTGGCTTTGACCGGGAGAATGATTTGTCCGGTTACAGCCGACAGGGAGTGGAAGCCACTATCCTCCATGAGATGCTTCATGCCTTTATGTATGACAGTTGCATCAACGGGATGTTGGGAGTAGATTCCAGCGGTACCTATGTGGACAACAACCGTTTTCCTACCTGGTTCTATGAAGGAATGGCACAGACTGTCTGGGGAGCCGGAGACAATGGAAACGATTTTTTGGCCAGCACAGGGAAAAATGGTCTGGGCCTTACGGAAAATTCCTCTTTTGAAGAAATCCGAAAAGTTTTATCTTCACAGGAAGGCTCCATAGGTGCTCCAGGCTACGGAAATTATATTCCCGCCCAATACGGAACCGGGTACCTGGCCTGTATGTATCTGGGGTATTCCACCATAGGAAAACCGGAAGACTATACTCCTGCGGATATTGCAAGAGGATTGAATACCATGCTGGAAAAGATCATAGCAGGATATTCACTGGATACCTTGATTAAGGAGGTGACCAATGGGCAGTTTACTTCTACCTCCAACTTCCAGGATAATTTCCCCAAAAGTGATGAGGCTATCCGTTTTGTTCAGGGACTGCTGAAAAAGATTGGTTCCTCAGGAAACGGAAGCGTCGTGGGCACAACCTTTGAGGATTCAGACCTGCTTGAGGACAGAGATTTCACTTCCGGTCCTTATTCCGGCTATTATCAGATTGATCCCCTGAATGAAGCCGTATATTCATCGGCAAACGGTACTCGTGACTGGGGAACCGGACTGCACATGCAAAATGGCAGTAATTTCTTGACAAAAACCCTCAAATAATGGTATTCTGATTAGCAGTTACAATTACTGTTTATCCGGGGGGAATGTATGAAAATAAAGAAGGTTATTTTGGTCGTTGTAGGCTGCCTTGCAGTAGGCTTGGGAGCGTTGGGAAGTGTACTTCCCGTTTTACCCACTTTTCCGTTTTTACTGTTGGCTACTATTTGTTTTACCAACAGCTCAGAAAGACTTCATCGTTGGTTCAAAGAGACGAAGCTTTACAAAGACAACCTGGAAACCTATGTACAGGGGCAGGGAATGACGATAAAGACTAAGGTGAGAATCCTGGCAATGAGTACCTTCTTTATGGCAATCAGCTTTATTGCCCTTACCCTGAAGAACATCCTTTGGGGGCAGGTAATGATCGCCGCTATCTGGGTTGCTTTACTGATTTTTTTCACCTTCGGAATAAAAACCATGAAGGTAAGCAGTGCAGTAGAATAAGAAGAAGCAAAACTCCGATTTCCGGCAGGAAACCGGAGTTTTTTGAAAGGAAGTAAAAGCATGTATATGGGAACGCATATGTCTATTGCCGGTGGACTTAAGAAGACGGCAGAGGCAGTGGTAAAGATGGAAGCCAATACCATGCAGATCTTCAGCAGAAATCCCAGGGGCTCTAATTTTAAGGACCCTACTGCTCAGGAGGCAGAGGCTTTTGAAACCATCAGAAGACAAAATCACTGGGGGCCGGTTTTGGCCCATGCACCTTATACCATGAATCCGGCCAGCAATCAGGAAAAGATTTATGAGTTTGCCTGTATGGTACTTAGAGAAGATATCATCAGAATGGACAGACTGGGTATAGAAAATATGGTGTTTCATCCCGGAAACCATACCGGAATCGGAGTGGAGGCTGGAATTGAAAATATTGTAGGAGCCCTGGATCAGGCCATTACCGGAAAAGAAGGCATTACTGTCCTGTTGGAAACCATGTCCGGTAAAGGAACGGAAATCGGTTATGAGTTTGAGCAGCTTCGGGAAATTCGGGATCGGGTGAAACATCCTGAACGATTGGGAATATGCCTGGATACCTGTCATATCTTTTCAGCAGGCTATGATATTGTCAAGGATTTGGATGGAGTAGTAGCTGAATTTGACCGGGTAATTGGGTTGGAGCATTTGAAGGCAGTTCATTTTAATGACAGCCTGACGCCTTTTGGGGCAAAAAAGGATAGGCACGCCACCATTGGAAATGGGGAAATCGGTATGGATGCCCTGCTTCGGGTTTTGTCTCATCCTGCATTCCGGGGCTTACCCTTCTACTTGGAGACGCCTCTGGAGGATGAGGGACATAAAAAAGAAATCCGAATGCTGAAGGATAAATTGGGAATAGAATAAAAGGAGGAAGCTATGCAGAATTTTACACAGTATTCACCTACAGAGATTATCTTCGGAAAAGAAACGGAGCATCAGGCAGGAGCGCTGGTGAAAAAATGGGGAGGAACGAAGGTCCTGGTGGTTTACGGACAGGGCAGTGTGATTAAAAGCGGACTGCTGGAAAGGATCAGAGAATCTCTTACAAAAGAAGGGATTAAGTCTGTGGAATGGGGAGGTGTACAGCCAAATCCCAGGCTGGCTCATGCCGAGGCAGGCTGTGAGCTGGCAAAAAAAGAAGGAGTAGACTTTATTTTGGGAGTAGGGGGCGGAAGCGTAATTGATACGGCAAAAGCCATTGCTCATGGGGTAGCAAATCCCACAGCAGGGATTTGGGATATCTGGACGGGAAAGGTACCCCTGACCAAAACCACACCTGTGGGAACGGTACTGACCATTTCAGCAGCAGGAAGTGAAACCAGCGATTCTGCTGTAATTACGAATGAGGAAGTGGGAAAAAAAGCGGGGATTAATACCGATTTAAATCGTCCTGTTTTTGCTATAATGAATCCTGAACTGACCTATACCCTGCCCAAGTTTCAGATTGCCTGTGGTGTAGTGGATATTATGATGCATACTCTGGAACGTTATTTTATTCCCGGGACGAGAAACAGAATGACCGATGAAATTGCAGAGGGCTTACTGCGGACAGTAATCGATAGCGGAAGGGTTGCGATGAAAAATCCTTTCGATTATGATGCCATGAGTGAAATCATGTGGTGCGGAAGCCTCTCCCATAACAATCTTACGGGATTGGGACGGCCAAAGGATTTTTCCGTTCACAAAATGGGACATGCCCTGGGGGCCCGTTTTGACAAAGCCCACGGGGCAACTCTCTCGGCAATATGGGAGGCCTGGGCAGACTACGGCTACCAGAACGACCCCGAGAGATTTAAGCATTACGGAAGGGCAGTATGGGGAATTGAAACAGAGGATACACAGGAGGCAGCAAAAGAGGCTATTGCCCGTACAGTGGAGTATTTCCGTGAGCTGAAGATGCCTACCAGCCTGTCAGAGCTGGGTATAGGCGTACAGGATGAGCCGGTTTTGTGGGAGCTGGCACAGGATGCGACGGTAAATGATACATTGGTACTTTCCCATTTGCGTAAGCTTAAAGCAGAAGATGTCTATGAAATTTATAAGAAGGCAAATCACTGAAAAAAGAATCAGGTATTGACATATAACGAGTGTTAGCGTATACTAACAAAAAAGAAGGGCCGTACAGGCTTTTCTTTTTCTACAGAAGTTAGTCAGCACTAATTGAAAGGAAAAGAAAATGAGCAACCCCCATATTCCTTCCGTAGAAGAACAGAATACTGCCTATAGCTACTCCACTATGGGAAAAGAGGAAATATTGGAAAGGCTCAGGGAAAGAGGCTACCGAATCACCAGACAGAGAGTGGCTCTTTTAGAGGTAATTCTGGAAAGAGAATGCAGCTGCTGCAAGGAAATCTATTTTCAGGTACATAAAACCATGCCTACAATCGGTATTGCCACCATTTATCGGATGATCAATACGCTGGAAGAAATCGGGGCAATCAGGAGGAAAAATCTGTATCAGATTGCGCTTTTGGAGTGCTATCCGGTGAAAAACTGTATTGTAGAGTACAGCGGAGGTACTCAAATCTGCCTTTCCGGTGAAAAGCTTCATCGGGTAGTGGAAGAAGGGATGAAAAATCTGGGATTGAGCAGAGAAAAAGCGGTGAGACAGATAATTGCGGTGAATCAGCCGGATTCTGTCCGTAATTGAGAAAAGTTTTCATTTAGAACATGGAAAAGGTAAAAAAATGAGAGTATAATTATTCTATTCACAAAATAGTCAGATATCTTGCTGGCGGATAAAGGGAGGTACATATGAAAAAACACAAATTATGGGCGTGGGCAGCAGTAGCCTGCATGCTAATGGCAATTTTTACCGGATATGACCATAAATAGGGGAACTTAAGGAGGAAAGCAGGATGAATTTATTTAGCAAAATCAATTATAAAAAGACGGGAATCTTTGCAGCAGGTGTATTATTCGGAACCGCAGGAATCAAAATTCTTGCCAGCAAGGATGCCAGAAAGGTTTATACTCAGTGTACAGCAGCCGTACTTCGGGCCAAGGAATGCGTGATGAAGACCGCCACCTGTATCCAGGAAAATGCAGAAGATATTTATGCGGAAGCTAAGCAGATTAATGAAGACAGGGAAGCTGATACAACAGTAGAAGCAGCAGAAGGTTAATGAGACTGAAAATATTACATGAAATCAGAGGAAGAATAAGGCTTCATGTGGAACAGGAGAAAATGAGCTTTCGTGAGGCGGATATACTGGAGAATTACTTATCTTCTCAGAAGAATATTCTTTCAGTAAAGGTCTATGAAAGAACCTGTGATGTTGCTGTCTGCTATCAGGGAGACAGGCAGGAGCTTATCCGGATACTCAGGGAGTTTTCCTTTGAAAAGGCAAGGGTAGCGGAGGAAATACTGGAATATTCTTCCCGGGCAGTGAACCGGGAATATTGGGACAGGCTGGTGAATCAGGTAGTGCTTCACTATGGCAGGAAATGGTTTCTTCCTTCCACCGTCTGTACGCTGATTACTCTGGTGAAAGCAGTAAAATATATTTGGCAGGGAATTAAGGCTTTGGCAAAGGGCAGGATGGAAGTGGCCGTTCTGGATGCGACGGCTATCGGAGTTTCTATTTTCATGGGAGATACGGAAACTGCGGCTTCTGTTATGTTTCTTTTAGGAGTGGGAGAGACTCTGGAGGACTGGACCCACAAGAAGTCGGTAGATGATTTGGCCCGCAGTATGTCCTTGAATATTCATAAGGTATGGCTCTTGGCCCAGGGAAAAGAGATTCTGGTGGATGCAGGAGACGTTCAGCCCGGTGACCATGTGGTTGTCCATATGGGAAATGTAATTCCCTTCGACGGAGAGGTGGTTGAAGGTGAGGGCAGCGTGAATCAGTCATCCCTCACGGGGGAGGCTCTCGGAGTTATAAAGAGGAAGGGCAGCTTCGTTTATGCAGGAACGGTTCTGGAGGAAGGAGAATTAATCCTTCAGGTCAGAGAAACCAGCGGCTCCAATAAATTTGATAAAATCGTTGCCATGATCGAAGAATCCGAGAAATTAAAATCTGCCAGAGAAGGAAAGGCAGAGCATCTAGCGGATCGATTGGTACCTTATACTCTTTTGGGAACAGGACTGGTTTATCTTTTGACTCGGAATATAACCAAGGCTATGGCTGTGTTGATGGTAGATTTTTCCTGTGCCTTAAAGCTGGCTATGCCCGTTACCGTTTTATCGGCAATAAGAGAGGCTGGAGGCTATCAGATAACGGTTAAGGGAGGCTGCTTTCTGGAGCAGGTAGCTGCGGCAGATACCATCGTTTTTGATAAAACCGGAACGCTGACCAAGGCACAGCCTAAGGTGAGACAGGTGATTTCTTTTTGTGGGGAAACAGAGAATGAGATGCTTCGTATAGCAGCCTGTCTGGAAGAGCATTTTCCTCATTCCATGGCCAAGGCAGTGGTTCAGGCCGCCAAGGATAAGGGGCTGGAGCATGAGGAAATGCATTCTAAGGTGGAATACATCATGGCCCATGGTATATCTTCCATGATTGATGAGCGGAAGGTGGTTATCGGCAGCCATCATTTTGTATTTGAAGATGAGGCCTGCAGGATTCCGGAGGGAAGACAGCAGCTTTTTGACAGCCTGCCCAATGAATATTCTCAGCTTTTTATGGCTATTGATCATGAGCTGGCAGCGGTAATCTGCATTGAGGACCCTATACGGGAGGAAGCACCTGCCATTATAAAGGGCCTGCGGGAAAGCGGAATCAGTAAGATTGTAATGATGACCGGCGACAGTAAGAGGGCGGCACAGGCTATTGGCAAACAGCTGGGCCTGGATGAATGCTACTGGGAGGTATTACCGGAGGATAAGGCTAACTTTGTGGAAAAGGAAAAGGCTGAGGGAAGAAAGGTAATTATGATCGGAGACGGAATCAATGATTCTCCGGCACTTTCAGCAGCAGATGTGGGTATTGCCATCAGCGACGGTGCACAGATTGCCAGAGAGATAGCAGATATTACCATTGAAGCAGACAGTCTGGAAAACCTGCTTGCCCTGCGAAAAATTAGCAGAGGACTGATGCGTAGGATAGATAACAATTATCGTAAAATTGTAGGTTTCAATTCTGTACTGATTCTTTTAGGGGTGTTGGGAACGATTCAGCCCACTACCTCGGCACTTTTACATAATACCTCGACCATATATATTACTCTGGACAGTATGAAGGATATTTTGTCTTGAGATAGAAGGAGTAAAGGACTGTATTGCTGCAGTCCTTTTATTTTACCCTCAAAGTAAAAATAATCCAAAAAAATGGCAATAAAATCCTGTTTACCAATTGGGGTTTATAGTAAAATCAGAGTAAGGAATAAGATGGAGGATGTCCATGTCTAAGGAAAATATCAAGCTTTTTCTGGAGCGTGTGCTCTGGGGAAGAGGGAATAAACGTTCATCCACCAGACAGAAGGTTACCAGAATCATCGTGATTTGCTGTATCAGTGCGGTAATGATTCAGGCGATCGTAATGCTGGCCATGATTTTAAAGCAATACGTCAGTCAGGAGAAAAAGGATATCCTTTATCTGCTGGAAAGTGATAATACCAGAATGGATGATACGGTTCAGTATCTGGAGGAGATAACCCTTTCCATTCAGCATAACGATGGGATAAAAGGCTTTTTGACCACCTACTCCTACAGTGAAGAGAGTGCTACGGCACAGTTGAAAACGGTTGCCAATCTTTTTTCGGAACGCAATCTGCTGGGGGGCCAGAAGCCCTTTGTGGAAAAGGTCTATCTGTTTCAGAAAGAAGGCAGAAGGCTCTATAACCTGTATTATCCCACTACGGTTTCAGAAATGGAGAAGAATCTGGTTAAATACATTCAGATGAACGAGCGCTTTCTCAATCAGAACCAATCCTTTTATTATGAGGTGGAGGATGATTATGTAAATTTGTGCCTGAATCTCTATGATGAGGATATGGATACTATAGGTACCTGTATTTTTGTTTTAAATCGATCCGGAATGGAAGAAATCTATGCCAATATGGATGGAATGGAAGGCTTTATCTGGGAAATCCGCCAAGGAGAGGAGGTTATCCTAAATAAAGGAAGTACGGATACTCTGGGGAAAGGCTCAATGGAGCATACTCTGACAACGGGATTTGGACTGACCTTAAGGGCAGCAGTTTCTCCCTGGCAGGTATATCGTTCTTTAGGAACCACTATGTTTATTATGATCATCATTTCCATAGGGGTGATTTTCTTACTTGCGCTGCTGGGCTATATGCTGGTGACAGAGGTTTATGAGACACAGCTGGTGGCAACCCGGGCCCAGATTAATTATCTGCAGGCCCAGATGAATCCCCACTTTCTGTTTAATGTGCTGTCCATGATTGAAATGAAGGCAGCCGTTAATGGAGATCGGGAGGTACAGAGGATGCTGTTTAAGCTATCCGGCCTGTATCAGGGGAAAATTTTCAGGAAGGACAGATATTTTATTCCTCTGGCAGAGGAAATGGAAATCGTCGATTTCTATCTTTCCCTGCAAAACAGCAGATTTGGAGATAAAATCACCTATTCAATCGAATATGAAGGGGGACAGGAACGTTATCAGGCCTGCATGGTACCCAGGCTCAGTATTGAGCCCAGTGTGGAAAATGCAGTCTGTCATGGTCTGGAGCCTAAGGAAGATAACGGACATATTCGTATCCGGATAAAGATGTCCCCCGAAGAAGAGCTGCTTATCCGAATTGAAGATGACGGCGTGGGTTTTGATCCCGGGATAGAAGGGCAGAATCAGGAGGATGGCAGACACAGCCATGTGGGGATAGAGAATACGGATAAAATGATCAAGAATCTCTGCGGAGAGAATTACGGGCTGGAGATTTCCAGCACGCCCGGAAAAGGAACTACAGTGATTGTCAGACTTCCCGGAGGAATATGGGAGGAAAAGACAGAAAGAGATTGAGGACAAAAGGAGAAGGTCATGTGGAGGGTAATGGTGGCAGATGATGAAACCTATATGCTGGAAGCCTTTGACAAGCTGATTGACTGGGAGAAAATGAATTGTCAGCTGGTTTATCGGGCAGCCAATGGGAAAGAGGTGATTCGGTATCTGGAAAAGATGAAACCGGATATTATAATTACCGATATTAAAATGCCTCTTATGGATGGGATAGAGGTGGCCAGGTATATCTACGAGAATAAGCTGCCGATACAGGTAATCCTTCTTACCGCCTATGCGGATTTTGCCTATGCACAGGAAGCAATCAGCTATGATGTCTGCGGCTATGTGGTGAAAACCTCCATGATGGAGATGCTCCCGGGAATGATTGAAAAAGCCATTAAAAAACTCAGGGGTGAAGAGCCCAAGGAGGAGTCAGAACGATTCTCTGAGGATATTTTTGAACGACTGCAGAAATATATTGAACAAAATTATATGAATAAGGTGACTCTCTCCGACATTTCTTCCGAAATTCATTCCAATCCCAGCTATCTCAGCCGACTGTACAAGCAGAAAACCGGTCAGAATCTTTTTGACAATATTAACCGGATGAAGCTGGAGAAGGCCAAACAATACATAGCCAGAGGCTACCGAATTTTTGAGGTGGCAGAATTGGTGGGATTTGAAGATGTTTCTTATTTTTCCCGAGTATTTAAGAAGCTGGAAGGCTGTTCTCCCAGGGATTATGAAAAGAGAGTACAGAACAAGGACAGGAGGGAAGAGGAGGAATGAATGTTTTTTTTCAAAGAGGCGGAACCACTGGGGTTTTTCTTCTCTGTATTCTATTTAGCATGCTTTCTTTTCTCTTTACCGGATGCGGAAAGGAAAAAGAGGAAACGGTGGAAATTACCCTGATCCACGGCTGGGGGAGTACGGAGGCAGATCATGTGGCTATGCGCCAGATTTATCAGGATTTTGAAAAGGAGTATCCGGAAATCAAGATCAATCTGGTTTCCATGCCCTCCTCTGAGGATGTGATTACTAAGGTTGAGGATATGCTTACCGTAGGGGAAATTCCGGATATTGTTTTCACCGGCGGAATCGGAAGGGAGACGATTTATGATTTTATGGTGGAAAATGACTGTGCGGTGGATTTAATGCCTTATATTGAGGAGGATGAAGCCTTTCGGGAAAATATTTCAGAGTCCATTTTATCTTATTGGACAGAAGGAGAAAACCATCTCTATACGGTTTCCGATGTGCTTTTGCTCAGCGGCTACTGGTATAATGCGAAAATGTTTCAGCAGGCCGGAGTTGAAAAAATTCCCGGCAGCTGGCCGGAATTTATCGATGCCTGTAAAAGGCTTTCCCAATGGGGGGAAAGGCAGGAGGAGAAAAGGATTCCGATTATTCTGGATACCGAGCACATCCTGTATTTAACGGATACCATGCTGGAAACCATCAATCCTCAGGTCCTGGAGGAGATTAAGCGGCAGCAGATTGATATTTACAGTGAAGAGCTTACTTTGGTCATGGACTGGCTGGGAGAAATCTATCAATACTCGGATATTGTGGATAATTATACTTATCGGGATACATTAAAAAGCTTTAATAATCAGGAGACAGCTATCTATATTAATGGGGTATGGGCCGGTTCCATGATTGATGAAGAGCTTGAGGTAAGCTACGCAGCCTTTCCTTATCTGCAGGAGGGAGGACTCTCCAATATCTCCTCCTGTGTAGGCTATATTCTGGGAAAAAGCGGTGACAGCAAAAAGGAAGAAGCCAGTGTAAGATTTATTAAATATATGCTCAGTGAGCCTGTGGCAAGGAGGATACTTACGGAAACGGGACAAATCCCTTCCAATCCCAAAGTGGAAGTCAGTGATACAGGTGAAAATGAACGCCTTTTTCAGGCAGTTTCCTGTGTGAAAAATGCTTCACGGATTATGGAAACGCCTGCCAATATCTGGGATTCAGCCCTGAAGACCGATTTTGGTGAAAGTACCAAGCTGTATCTGGAGGGGAAGATTACCCTGAGGGAATTTGACATACGATTAAGCGGCAGGTAAATATTTTTCAGATTTTATTTTCTTTCGGTAAATAAAGTCAGTATTTGAGAAAATAAAATCCATTCAGAAATCAGCCCTCCCATGAGATGATTGATGTACCAAATACAATATAATTGATTAGGGAGGTTTACACATGAAGAAAAAACTTGTATCCATGTTATTGGCCCTGACCATGGCAGGCGGACTTCTGGCAGGCTGCGGCAGTACAGATACTGCAGCACCGGCAGAGAGTGCAGGAGCAGAGAGCGAAGTGAAAGAGGAGTCTTCTGCTGCGGCATCAACAGGAGATCAGGAGGTACTGCAGTTCTATCACGCTTACTTCCATGAGGAAAGTGAATGGCCTGTTGCAGCAGTGATGAGAGACATCTATCAGGAGTTTGCAGACACTCATGCAGACGGACCGGTTACCTTTGAACCGATTGCAGTAGAGAATACCCTGGAGCTTGCTACCAATGAAGTGGCAGGCGGCTCATTCCCTGATGTAGTTGATTTTGCGGGAAATGAAGTTCCTCTGGCAGCTATTGCAGGCGGGCTGGTTTATGACATGAAAGAGTTTGTTGATGCCGAAGGTCTTGCAAGTGAGGTGGGAATTAACTATACCATGAATATGGTTGACGGTGCACTTTACACCGTACATGATCAGCTGACTACTTTGGGATTGTGGTACAATGCCGATCTCTATGCAGAGGCAGGTGCAGCAACCCCTGATCAGTGGAAATCCTATGAGGATATGGCAAAGGCTATGGAAGCCATCAATACTTACGGTGCGGATAAAGGCATTTATGCGTACAATGCAGGACAGGGCTCCGTTCGTCTCTTTAATGCTTATATTGCACAGTTGAATCCTGAGTATGCTTCCACAGGACTGACAGCAGACATTATTAACTCTGAAGAATTTGCCACTGCCTTCAAAACCATTGCGACAATGGATCAGGCCAATGGTTCCGCACATTCTACCAACAATGCCGGTGATTTCTCTGCCGACTTTGTAGGAGGTAAATGTGCTACCTGGATGAACGGCGTGTGGGCAGCAGGTTCTTTTGCTGATGTTGAATACGATATTCGTCCCGGTGTATATGCGGGAAGTGCTTCTCTTTCTGCACCCGGCGGAGGAATTACCATTTCCAGCAATCTGTCTGAGGCACAGACTGAGCTGGCACTGGAATTTGTTAAGTATATGACCAGTGATGAGGTTCAGACAAGAATCTTTATGGAGGTTAATGCTAACCCCTGTAACATTGGACTGGATTTGAATGCACTGGCAGCCGGAAGTGATAATGCTACCGTTACTCTGCTTGCAGAAGCCTGCTCCCAGGCAAACGGTACAGAGACCATTGCAAACACACTTAACTATGTATGGGGACAGGATGTTCAGGATGCGATTATCAACAAACTGATTGAATGCTCTGTAGCAGGCACGGATATTGATGCTAAGCTGGCTGAGTTACAGTCTGAACTAACTGCATTAATCGGTTAATCCATGTATAATGGGGCCTGTTTCTTTCAATGGAAAGAAACAGGCTCTTTCTGTGAGAAGGTGAGGGAGAAATGAAGAAAAAATTAAACAGAAATTTGTTTATCCTATTGTTTTTGCTTCCCTCCTGCCTGTGTCTGATGGTCTTTTATGTATATCCCATTGTCCAGATTTTGCTTACCAGCTTTTATCGTTGGGATTATACGAATTTAGCCAATCCGGAAATATTACCGGCAGGAGAATTATTGTCCAACTACCAGTATATTTTCACTCAATACCCTTATTTCTGGGAGGCTTTGAGAAATTCTCTCTGCTGGGCGCTGGTAGGAGTATGTATTCAGGTGCCTTTAACCCTTGTGGTGGCTATTGTGATTTCCAAGGGACTTAAATTTTCCAAATTTGCCCGTAACGTTTATATCGTTCCCAGTGTGATTTCCAGTGCAGCCATGGGCCTGATTTTTTTACAGCTTTATAATGCAAGATACGGGCCGATTCAGGAAATTATCAAAATCTTCAAGCCGGATTTCCAGGACAGTATCCTTCTGGTGGAGGGAGTGAATTTCTGGGCAATCGTTTTTGCCTATGTATTCTTCTGCGGTACTACGGCGATTATGCTTCTGGGGCAGATACACGGTATTCCCGGAGAGCTTTATGAGGCGGCTAAAATTGATGGGGCGACAAATTTTCAGATCTTTACGAAGATCA
>JBJELS010000102.1:0-13485 GCA_051879275.1 Lachnospiraceae bacterium | reverse complement strand
ATTGAACTGGCCGATAATCCACTCGACAATCAGCAGGGGAATACTGCAAATCAAAAATAAAATGACAAAAATTACTATACAGATAAAACGGATCATAATTTGGTTATACCGCTTCTGCGGCAGGCTCCTTTCCCGGGAAACAGACTACGATTTCAGAAAACAGTATACAGGAAATCCTTTCCCAAAACAAGGCATGGAATGAAAGAAAAAAGAATATATTTCCATAAGAAACCTGAGGGAGAGAAAGGTGAAGGAGGATTTGGGAAGGAAAAAAGAAGGTATACTTTTTCTTTTAGTTGTGGGCATATTGGCATTTATCCTGGCAGGATGTACTTTGGTGCCGAAGGAAAAGGAGAGAAAGGAGGCCGGATTTGTAATTGTTACTAAAGAGCATATTCCTGAACGGTTAAAGGAACTGATTGAACTGAAAAAAGAGCAGATGATGAAGCTGACCTATATTGATAAAGATAAGCGATATATTGTGATAGGCTATGGAAAACAAAAGGGGGGCGGTTATTCCATTGTGGTAAAGGATTTTTATGCAACAGATAATGCATTGTATGTTGATACCTGTCTTTTGGGACCAAAGGAAAAACCGAAAAAGGAAGAGGTCAGCTCCTGTCCCTATCTTGTGTTGCAGACATCAGAGATTGGATTACCTGTGGTTTTTCAATAGTAAATATGATATACTTCTGTCTGAAAAGGACGTAAGGAGGAAGAGGAATGCTGCTAATCAAGAACGGTTATCTTTTGGATCCGGCAACCGGCTATGAGGGAATTGCTGACCTTCTCATTGAAGAGGATAAAATTGAAAAAATCAACTGGAAGGCAGAAGCGGGAGAACCTAATTTTGCCATATTTTCATCAATTGGGGAGAAATCAGTACAGGTCATTGATGCAGAAGGCTGGTGTGTGGCCCCGGGGTTAGTGGACATACATGTCCATTTCAGAGAACCGGGCTTTGAATATAAAGAGGATATTTCCACAGGTGCCCTGGCAGCTGCCAGAGGAGGCTATACTACGGTGGTGCTGATGGCCAATACCAGACCTACGGTAGACAATGAAGAAACTCTTCATTATGTATTGAAAAAGGGACAGCAGACGGATATCCGGGTGGAAACCTGTTCCAGTGTGACCAGAGGACAGCTGGGAAAGGAATTGGTGGATTTTGATGCACTTTTTCAGGCCGGGGCTGTGGGATTTACGGATGATGGTATGCCTCTTCTGGATACGGGCCTTCTTACTGAGGCCATGAAAGCCAGTGCCCGGCTGCAGGTGCCCTTAAGCCTTCATGAGGAGGATCCTTCTTACATTACCAATAATGGAATCCATCAGGGGAAGGCTTCTGAATATTTTGGCCTAGGTGGTTCGCCCAGGGAAGCAGAGATCCGTATTGTGGAAAGGGATTTGGAGCTGGCCTTAAAGACCGGGGCAGTGTTAAATATTCAGCATATCAGCTGTAAGGAAACGGTGGAGCTTTTGCGGAAGGCAAAAGCAGCTCCCGGAGGGGAAAAACTTCATGGAGAGGCCACGCCTCACCATTTTACCCTGACCCAGGATGCTCTGATTGAGCATAAGGCCATGGCAAAAATGAATCCTCCCCTTCGGGAAGAGAAGGATAGGCTGGCGATTATTGAAGGGATTAAGGATGGAACTCTGGACTTGATTGCCACCGACCATGCTCCGCACAGCGACGAAGAAAAAGCAAAGGAACTGACTAAGGCACCCAGTGGAATTTTGGGGCTGGAAACAGCACTGGCTTTAGGAATCGGTGAGCTGGTGGAAAAGGCGGGTATGCCCATGATGGATCTGATCACCCGGATGAGCTATGCACCGGCAGGGCTTTACCATCTGGATGCCGGCTATGTAAAAGAGGGCGGCCCGGCAGATTTGGTGTTGTTTAATCCCAATGAATTATGGAAGGCAGAGAGCTTTGCTTCCAAATCACAGAACTCTCCTTTTTTAGGAAAAACGCTGCTGGGTAAAGTGAAAAAAACCATCTGCCGGGGTAAGCTGGTTTATGAGGATGATAAATAAGAATGAAAAGAGGAAGAAAGCGATGGCACTGAAGAAAAAAGTGTGGGCCACAGTGGTGGAGCAGAAACAGCTGGCACCCCAAATTTATGATTTGTGGTTGGAAACCGATTTGGCAAAGGAGGCTAAAGCGGGACAGTTTGTAGGTCTTTATCCCCAGGATAAAAGTACGCTGCTTCCTCGCCCCATCAGTATTTGCGAGATAGACCATAACAGGCAGAGGCTGCGCCTGGTTTATCGTCTGGCGGGCCAGGGGACGGCAGAGTTTTCCGCATATGAAGTCGGAAAAAAGGTGGCTCTTCTGGGAATTTTAGGGAATGGATTCCCTCAGGAAGCAGGAGAGGGTAAAACGGTATTTTTGATAGGAGGAGGAATCGGGATTCCCCCTCTTATGCAGCTGGCTAAGGAGCTTCAGGCGGATAAACAGCTTCTTTTAGGCTATCGGGACAGTTATCTGTTTTTAGCAGAAGAGATGAAAAACTATGGAAGCCTGTATATTGCAACAGAGGACGGCAGTGCGGGGACACAGGGAAATGTAATGGATGCCATCAGGGAGAATGGTCTGGAGGCTGAGGTTATCTATGCCTGCGGGCCTCTGCCCATGCTTAGGGCCATCAAGTCTTATGCTGCTGAGAAAGGAATACCTGCTTATCTTTCTTTAGAGGAAAGAATGGCCTGCGGTGTAGGAGCCTGTCTTGGCTGCGTTTGCAAAACGGTGAAAACAGACCATCATTCTCACGTTAATAATACCAGAATCTGTACCGACGGTCCTGTCTTTTTGGCTGATGAGATAGAGATTTAACAGGAGGTTAAACCCATGAAGAATACAAAAGTTACTATTGCGGGTGTGGAATTTAAAAACCCCGTGATGACCGCCTCCGGTACCTTTGGTTCCGGAATGGAATATGGAGAATTTGTGGATTTGAGCCGTTTGGGTGCGGTGGTAACTAAGGGCGTAGCTTCCTATCCCTGGCCCGGAAATCCTACTCCGCGTGTTGCGGAATGCTATGGCGGTATGTTAAATGCCATCGGTCTGCAAAATCCCGGAATAGATGTGTTTTTGGAACGGGATTTACCTTTTTTGCAGCAATATGACACACGCATCATTGTCAATGTCTGCGGAAAAACCGTGGAGGACTATTTGGAGGTTGTGGAGAAGCTCTCCGATTCTCCGGTAGATATGCTGGAAATCAATGTATCCTGTCCTAATGTAAAGGAAGGTGCTATTGCCTTCGGACAGAATACGACTGCACTTTTTAAGATTACGGAAGAGATAAAAAAGCATGCAGCCCAGCCCGTTATCATGAAGCTCAGCCCTAATGTTACGGATATTGCGGAGATGGCAAGAGCAGCTGAGGCGGCAGGGGCAGATGCCTTATCTTTGATTAATACCATTACAGGAATGAAAATAGATATTCACAGGCGGCAGTTTGCTCTGGCCAATAAGACCGGTGGTCTTTCCGGGCCGGCAATAAAGCCCATAGCCGTCCGAATGGTCTACCAGGTGGCCAATGCGGTAAAGCTTCCCCTTATCGGGATGGGTGGGATTGCCAATGCTCAGGATGCACTGGAGTTTATGATGGCCGGTGCTACAGCAGTGGCCATAGGAGCCATGAACTTTGTGAATCCCTATGCAACCGTGGAGACCATAGAAGGAATCGAAGCATTTATGGAAAAAAACAACATGGAACAGCTGACAGAGATTATCGGCTGCGTAAAATAAAAGCATAATCAGCCTCCTTAAGTCATACAGTATAACAGGCAGACTTAAGGAGGTATTTTTGTGGAATTTATTAAAGCCAATTTACATATGGAACGCAGCAAGTGTCAGATTAATACTCAGCTGACTTTGGAAGAGGATAGGAATATCAGTGACCGGAATCCGGATGCGGCAGCAGTTCTTCTGGAGCAGGCAGAGGTGATAACTGAGGAAATTCGCCCGGCAACAGATGCAGTAACCGTTAAAGGAAAACTGGTTTATGAGGTATTGCTTAGGTCGGAGGAAGAGCAGGGAAGAATGTATAGCCTTCAGGGAGAAATCCCCTTTGAAGAAAAAATCCGGGCAGAGGGAGTAGATTCCATTGATCATGTTGAGGTACTGGCGCAGATGGAGGATTTTCGGGCGGGTCTGATCAACTCCAGAAAAATCAGCGTTCGTGCATTGCTTTTTTTTACCATCAATGCCATGCAGATATATGATGAAGAGATTCCGGTGGGACTGGATCACCAGGAAGGACTCCAGGTTCAAAAAGAGACGTTAAATCAATCGGTAATGGCCGTGGATAAAAAGGATATTCTCCGTATCAGAGAGGAATTAGAGCTTCCTGCCAACATGCCGGCAGTCCAGGAGGTGCTGTGGAAATCTCTGGAGCTTGGGAAATGGGAGATTCATCCTCTGGAAGACAGTATGGGAATACAGGGAGAGCTGCAGCTGTTTATTCTGTACGAAGGAGAAGGAGAGGGTCGGCCCATAAAAAGCTATTCCGCCACCATTCCCTTTAGCAGTAATCTGGAATGCTCCGGAAGCAGAAGTGGGATGCTGGCAGAAATCCTTCCTCTTATCACGACCCGAAATTTAAGCGTGAAGGAGGATTATGACGGGGAAGCCAGAATGATAGAGATGGAGATGGTTTTGGAGCTTTCAATCCGCCTTTCGGAAAACCGGGAATGGGAAATGATTACAGACGTATATTCTACCAATAAAGAGATTATACCGGAGTATACACAGGGATATCGAAAGGTTATTCAAAACAGATACCAGGGGAAACTGAAGCTTTCCCGCGTATTTTCCGCTTCTTTGGCAGCAGATAAAATTCTCCAGGTCTGCCATGTACAGGGGCACTTTCTTCCTCAGGAGCTGTCCGGGGAGGAAAAGGGATTAAAAATTGAAGGGATACTTGCTTTGTCCATCCTGTGTCTGACTGAAAATGAGGAGCGGCCCTATGAAACGATCAAGGGAGAAGTCCCTTATTCTCATCTGGTGGAAAATACTGAATTAACCGAAAACAGCTTCTGGAAGGTGATTCCCATTCTGGAATCCCTGAAGGGAACTTTGTTGGATGGGGAGAATCTTGAAGTGAAAGCGGTAATCGGCCTGGAAATTACTCTGGGGGAACGGTGGCAGCAGTCCGTTCTCAGGGGAATGCAGATGCAGCCGCTTTCTCCGGAAAAGATCAACAGTCTGCCGGGGATAGTAGTATACTTTGCTGATCGGGAAGAAAGTCTGTGGGAGGTGGGAAAACGCT
The DNA here is from genome assembly GCA_051879275.1 of Lachnospiraceae bacterium. Classification (GTDB taxonomy): domain Bacteria; phylum Bacillota; class Clostridia; order Lachnospirales; family Lachnospiraceae; genus SFDP01. Next base: position 8,206 of record JBJELS010000102.1, on the reverse strand, counting down.
ATATGGTTCCTCTGGAGTCCATCAGAACTCTTAACCAGTTATCCTCGGATACGCTGCAAAAGGGGCAGAAGCTTCTTTTGGTAAAAGAAGTAAATTAGGGAAAAAGAGGGACCGCATTTAGGCGGTCCCTGCTGTCATCTGCTTATTCTTTCTTATTTAATTGAGGTGTCGTTTGCCTCGGCAGCCCATGCATCAAATTTTGCCATGGTAGCTTCATAAGTTCTCTGGGAAATCTCAGGTAATTCTCCTCCCCAGGTCTTTTTTGCCTGATCAAAGCCTTTTTGGAAGGCTTCGCGCATTTCTTCGATTTTATCCGGATCACCTCCGGTGAGAGCCTTGGCAAAATCTACAATACGATCAGAGGTCTGATTTACTCCCCAATAACCGTCTTCCGCAATATCTGCCTGAGCCTGAGCTTTGGTCTGCGCATCTACGGTAAAATCACCGGTTCGTAAAAAGCTCCACATGTCATCGGCGGTTCCGATAGCATTACCCTGACCGGCCATCAGTTTTTCCACCAGACTTCTAAGCTGTGCAGTTCTTGCTTCGGTATCGGCCTTTAGCCTGTTCAGTAACTCGGTATTGGGAGTATAGATCTTCTTCGTGCTTTTGACAGCATCATTAGAAGAAGGCTCATATACAGCACCCTTTTCATTGGAGGAAGATACTGCTGCTTCCTTTTCTTCGGCAGTTGTTGCTTTGGCCTTGGTTTCATATGTATTATAGGATGAACCGTAGCCTGTAATTCCATTTACACTCATACGCGACTCCATTCTGCAGGCTTGAATAATCTTACAGGGTACCTGCACCCTTGTTTTTCAACAATATGTTTCTATTTTTTATATCGGCAATGAATTGGAATAATTTAGCACTTTTCTTGACGAAAAGTATTTCCTTGTATATAATAAAATACAATTCATGTATTTTGTATACAATAAGCATTGTAGTTATAAAACAGAGGTAAGCAGAAGGGAAGAAAGAGATGAAAAGGGTTACGGTGCAGGCGATGGCGAAAATCAATCTGGGGCTGGATGTTTTAAGACGAAGAGAAGACGGCTATCACCAGGTAAGAATGATTATGCAGACCGTTAATCTCTATGACACACTGACATTTACAGCTAAGGAGGAACCGGGAATTGTTGTTCGGACAGACCATCATCAGCTGCCTGTGGATGACAGTAATCTGATTGTTAAAGCAGCCCGCATTTTATTTGAGGCCTATCCGACCTTTGGCGGAGTGGAGATTTCCCTGACTAAACGGATTCCCATTGCGGCGGGAATGGCGGGAGGAAGTACCGATGCCGCTGCCGCACTGGTGGGACTAAACCAACTTTTTGATTTAGGCTGCAGTGAGGAAAGATTAAAGGAGCTGGGAGTAAGCATCGGTGCAGATGTACCCTATTGTATCCGGGGAGGAACCGTTTTATGCGAAGGAATAGGAGAAAAGCTGACCCCTCTTTCGCCATTGACAAATGGATATTTGGTCATTGCCAAGCCGAATATCAGTGTATCCACAAAATACGTTTATGAACAGCTTCAGGTAAACAGCCTGAAACACCATCCCAATATTGACGCCATGGCAGAAGCTGTGGGCCGGCAGGATTTGGAAAAAATTGCAGTTTATATGGAGAATGTATTGGAAACGGTGACGGAAAAAGAATATCCGGTGATTACGGATTTGAAACGGCTGCTGAAAAAAGAGGGAGCAATGAACAGTATAATGAGCGGAAGCGGACCTACTGTATTTGGTCTTTTTTCCCGGAAAGAAACGGCAGAACAGGCACTGAAAAAAATAGAGGAAAGCGGTATGGCGGTACAATATTTCTGTACCACATTTGCTCAACAGGCACAGAGAATAGCAGAAAGGGAAGAGTAGAGGAAAGAGTTATGGAAAGTATGTTTCAGACAGATGAATATCTGCCCTTAAGAGATGTTGTGTTCAAAACTCTGAGAAAAGGAATTTTGACCGGAGAACTGAAACCGGGGGAACGGCTGATGGAGATTCATTTGGCCAATAAGCTGGGAGTGAGTCGTACACCTATCCGCGAGGCTATCCGTAAGCTGGAGCTGGAAGGCCTGGTAACCATGATTCCCCGCAGGGGGGCAGAGGTGGCTCAGATTACCCCTAAAAGTATGCAGGATGTATTGGAAGTCAGAAGGGTATTGGACAGTCTTTCAGTAGAGCTGGCCTGCAAGCGGATTGGTCCAAAGGCAAAGGAGCAGCTGGGCCGGGCCTGTGAGGACTTTGAACGGGCCGTGGAAAGCGGAGATTTTTCTGCCATTGCCCTGGCGGATGTGGAGTTTCATGATATTATTGTAGAGGCTACCGGGAATATGCGCCTGGCGCAGATGGTAAACAATCTGGCAGAACAGATGTATCGTTATCGTTTTGAGTACATAAAGGATGTAAAGATGCACAGTCAGCTGGTGGCAGAGCACAGACAGATTTACGAGGGGATTCTTCAGGGAAATGAAGAGGCAGCCAAGAAGGCTATTGATACCCATATCGATAATCAGGAACGATCCATCCTGCAGCAGATCAGCATGGAAAAAGAGAAATAAGCAGATGTATTGAATAGTCCTTATTCTTTTGGTCATACTGTTAAAGGAGAGAAGAAAATTAAGCCTCCAAAATCAGAAAAAGAAGGACTAGACCATGCAGGAAATCAAACAGACGATAGCTATGTGTCTGCTGATAGCAGCTTTTTGGGGAATGATGTATCCCCAGTTCAGCCTTTTGCAGGAGACCTACAGCTGTGGGGAGAAGGCAAAAGATCCCGGAGAGGATTTTTTTGCAATTTTAGAGGCTGATCAGGGGGAAATTGTTATAACGAGTAAATTCTGGGAGCTGTGGCAGGAGAGGCAGGAAAAGAAAATCAGTCAGCAAAATAACAGAATGGAGCCTTATGACCATGTCAGAAGAGAATATAAGCAGTGAACTGCCTGTGGGGGTATTTGATTCCGGAGTAGGTGGGTTGACTGTTGTGAGAGAGATTATGCGCCAGATTCCCAATGAAAGAATTATCTACTTTGGGGATACTGCCCGGGTTCCTTATGGAAGCAAGTCCCGGGAGACAGTAACCAAATATTCAAGGCAGATTATCCGTTTTCTTCGGATGCAGAAGGTAAAAGCCATTGTAGTAGCTTGTAACACGGCCAGTGCCTATGCTCTGGAGCAACTGGAGGAAGAGATTGATTTGCCGGTTATCGGTGTGGTTAAGCCGGGAGCAAAGACGGCTGTAAAGGTTACCGGCAACGGAAAAATCGGTGTGATTGCTACAGAAGGAACCATCAACAGTAAAATCTACACTCGGTACATAAAGCAGTTAAAGGAGGGAGCAGAGGTTCTGGGAAAGGCCTGTCCGCTCTTCGTTCCGCTGGTAGAGGAGGGATTGTTGGAGGATCCGGTTACAGATGAAATTGCAGGACGGTATTTAAGCAGCCTTAAAGACTCCGGCATCGATACTCTGATTCTGGGCTGCACCCATTATCCTCTTATCCGAAGTACCATTAAGCGATTTATGGGAGAGGAGGTAACTTTAGTAAATCCGGCTTATGAAACGGCCAGAGAATTGAAGGAGCTTTTGGAAAATCATAACCTGCTTTGTGAAAAAAAGCCTCTGTTGGGAACGAACTGCTATCGATTCTATGTCAGTGACGGAGCAGAAAAATTTCAGCATTTTGCCAATTCCATTTTTAAGTATGGAGTCTTGTCGGCAAAGGAAATTGATATTGAAAGGTATTAGATGATGACGAAGGATGTACTGGTTGCCATCCGCGGAATGCAGTTTGATGCGGGTGAAGACGGAGAAAAAATAGAAAGCATACAACGGGGAGAATATTATCAAAAGAATGATACCCATTATGTGATGTATGAGGAAATTATTGAGGGGCTGGACGCACCGGTCAGGAATATGATCAAATTTCTACCGGGAGAGATGCATCTGAGTAAAAAAGGGGCCATAAACGTTCATATGGATTTTGTAGAAAAACAGAAAAATCTTACAGATTACCGAACTCCTTTTGGAAGCATCATTATCGGTCTGGAGGCTTCCAGGGTTGCGCTGGAGGAAGAGGAAAAACGGATGGTTCTGCAGGTAGACTACACGTTAGATGTCAACTATGAGTATCTGGCAGACTGTAAAATACACATAGATATCCGTTCTCTGGACGGGGAACAGTTCTCTTTGAAAAATTAGAAGGGACCGGTGTATTCCGGTCCCTTTCATCATGCAGTTTGCGGATTATTTTACGGATTTGGCTCCGCCCTTCTCCTGAATGGCATCGGATGCCCGCTTCCACCAGCTTTTTTTCTTCTGTTCCTGGACTGCAGGCTTACCGTGAAGACCCTTAACGGCAGAGATATAAATACCGCTGACAGTGGCCTTTACTTCCTTTTTTACGGGAATACTGTCAAAAATCTTCTCGTCACATACCAGAGAAAGCACCTGAGGCCCCACTTTCGCCTTGACGATGGGAAGCTTTGCTCGCTTCATCATAAAGTTGGCAGAGTCCATTACGGACTGAGGAAGCCCTGAATCCTTTAACTTCATTCGTTTTTTGTCGATAATCAGCATGGAAACCGTCTGCTTCATGGCATCAATCTGTGCCTGCTGCTCAGCCTGCTTCGTCTGTGCTTTTTTACCCAGAAAATACAGACCTATTGCTGCGGCAGCGAGAATGACGATGACAACGATTAATACAATTACCCATGTATTCACCTATCGTTCCTCCTTATTTCATATTTTAACCAATTGCAAGTATTCTACCATTATTCAGGGGTTTTAGCAAGCTAAACTAAGGCTTTTGCCACTCTTGCGGGAATGCGGTAAATATGATATAAATGTAGGTATGTAATTTTTGAAATGAGAAGGCCTATAACAGGGTAGGCAGAAGGTGAGGAGTTTATGAAAAAAAGAAAAATAATCGGGCTTGGTCTTGTGCTTAGCCTTCTTTTGGCAGGCTGTGGACAGGGTAGCAGTAAGGAGGATATCCAGGAGACTGCCGTGCAGGAAACGGAGGATGCATCTGCGGAAAATAAGATTTATTTCAGCCAGATAGATGTAAGTGACCTAGTGGAACTTGGTACCTACAAGGGAGTAGAAGTAGAGGTGGCAAGTGTTCAGGTTCCTGAAACGATGGTAGACAGCTATATGGAGTATATGCTCAGTCTTCAAAGTGAGCTGACTGCTGTAACCGACCGGGATACAGTAGAAGAGGGAGATACGGTCACCATTGATTATGCAGGAACACAGGATGGTGTGGCCTTTGATGGAGGAACAGATACCGATGCCAAGCTGGAAATCGGTTCGGGCAGCTTTATCAGCGGTTTTGAGGATGGCTTGATTGGGGTAAAAAAGGGGGAGACAGTGGAACTGGATCTTACCTTCCCGGCTGATTACTGGATGGAAGATATGGCCGGCAAGGAGGTGGTATTTACCGTAACAGTTAAGGAAATCGAGGTATCGGTTACCCCTGAACTGACAGACGAATATGTGGTATCGCTGGAAATGGAAGGAATTTCTACGGTTGAGGAGTATCGCCAGACGGTGCATGAAATGCTCATGGAAGAAATGCAGGCAGAGTATGAATACCAGGTTCAGGTGGCAGTAGTGGAGAAGGTGGCAGAAAACAGCCAGATACAGGAGCCTTCTGAAGCACTGCAGAAAAAATATGCTGATGTAGCCATGCGTCAGACGCAAAGTGCGGCAGATTATTACGGAATGGAGCTGGAAAGCTATGTGAAATCTGCTTATGGCATAGAGCTTGCCGAATACGAAGCAGAAATTAATGCCGGTGCTTATGAAGCGGCAAAACAGGCGATGCTGTGCAAAAAAATTGCCGATGTGGAAGGTATTGAGGTGACAGATGAAGAATTAGAGGCGGCAGTAGAGGAAAATTATGCTTCTCTGGGTTATGGCACGGCAGAAGATTTTAAGTCTGGAAATGATATGGAAGAATACCGGGACAGCATACTGTTAAACAAAATAATTGAATTTCTGGTAAGCAATGCGGTAGTTAGTGAGCCGGCGGGTACAGAATAAAGCAGGAAGAAAATAACGGAAGGAAATTTCAGGAAAATAAGGAGGAGAATATGGAACTGACAAGCGTAAAAGAGCTCTATAGACAGACCGATAAGTATGTGGACAGGAAAGTAACCGTTGGGGGCTGGGTAAGAAATAACCGTGATTCTAAAAACTTTGGCTTCCTGGTGGTTAATGACGGAACTTTCTTTGAAGCCTTACAGGTAGTATATGGGGATAAGCTTTCCAATTTTGAAGAAATTGCAAAATTAAATATCGGAGCGGCGGTGATTGTCAGTGGAACCATTGTAGCTACTCCCGGGGCAAAGCAGCCCTTTGAAATGCAGGCCGAGGAGGTTGTTGTGGAGGGAGCCTCAACGGCAGACTATCCTCTTCAGAAAAAACGCCATACCTTTGAGTATTTGCGTACTATTTCTCACCTGCGTGCCAGAACCAATACCTTTCAGGCAGTATTTCGTATCCGTTCCATGGCGGCTTATGCCATTCACCGTTTCTTTCAGGAGAGAGAGTTTGTTTATGTGCATACGCCGATAATTACCGGAAGTGACTGTGAGGGTGCAGGTGAAATGTTTCAGGTAACGACACTGGATATGAATAATGTACCCAAAACCCAGGAGGGGAAGATTGATTTTTCACAGGACTTTTTCGGCAAGCCGGCAAATCTGACGGTAAGCGGACAGCTGAATGGTGAGACCTATGCCTTTGCTTTTAAGAATATCTATACCTTTGGTCCTACCTTCCGTGCGGAAAATTCCAATACTACCCGGCACGCGGCAGAGTTTTGGATGATTGAACCGGAAATGTGCTTTGCGGATTTGAAGGATGATATGATTCTTGCAGAGTCCATGATCAAATATGTAATTCGTTATGTATTGGAGAATGCTCCGGAGGAAATGAACTTCTTTAATCAGTTTGTCGATAAGGGATTGATTGAGCGCCTGAACCATGTGGTAAATTCTGAATTTGGCCATGTGACCTATACGGAGGCCATTGAGATTCTGAAAAAGCATAATGATCAATTTGATTATAAGGTATACTGGGGCTGTGATCTGCAGACTGAGCATGAGCGCTTTTTAACGGAACAGGAGTTTAAAAAGCCGGTATTCGTTACGGATTATCCTAAAGAGATTAAGGCTTTCTATATGAAGCTGAATGAGGATGGAAAGACGGTTGCCGCTATGGATTGCTTAGTACCTGGTATTGGAGAGATCATCGGCGGAAGTCAAAGAGAGGATAATCTGGAGCTTTTGGAAAAGAGAATGGATGAGCTGGGTCTGAATAAGGAGGACTATGGCTTTTACCTGGATTTGAGAAAGTATGGCTCTGCCCGCCATGCAGGTTTTGGTTTGGGCTTTGAACGCTGTATCATGTATCTTACCGGTATGGGAAATATTCGAGATGTCATTCCGTTCCCCAGAACCGTGAATAACTGTGAATTGTAATTGAAAAAATAAAGAGGCTGCTGTAAGGTCCCATGAGAAACCCTACAGCGGTCTCTTTTTTATCTGCTTTTGCGTGTCCTTTGGCCAAAGCTTTCCTTCCAGGCAGAAGGATGAAAGAGAATCAGTAAAGGAAAGAGCTCCAGTCTTCCGGCCAGCATGTCAAACATCAGGACATATTTGGTGAAAGAGCTGAAATGTCCAAAATTCTGGGTGGGTCCTACCAGCTCCAATCCCGGCCCCACATTGCCCAGTGTGGTGATAACGGCAGTAAAGGTGGTGAGCAAATCCTTGCCCTCAAAGGATACCAGAAGAACTGAGGCGGCAAAAATCAGCATAAAGGTGATGAAAAAAACATTTACGGAACGCACTACCTCATGCTCCACCTGCTTTCCGTCCATTTTAAGCTTTACAATACTTTTAGGATGAATATAGGTCTTTAATTCCTTGATCACTGTTTTGGACAGAATCACAAGGCGGGAAACCTTGATACCGCCGCCGGTGCTTCCCGCGCATCCCCCCATGAACATTAAGAGAACAAGGATTGCACGGCTGCTTTGAGACCAAAGATCAAAATCTATGGTGGAAAAACCGGTGGTGGATACAATGGAGGCTACCTGGAAGGAAGAATGTCTGAGAGCATCCAGGGCGGAAACCCCACTTTGAAGAAGATTCAAAAAGATAATCAGGATAGAGGCACCCACAAGACCGAAATACCATCTC